>CAMAUG010000212.1 GCA_945861255.1 Candidatus Sulfopaludibacter sp. SbA3 | reverse complement strand
CCGTACTTGCGCGCAGCATAAGACGCGGCGGAAACTACACCGCGCTCGTTGGGCCTCCCGCCCACCACCACCGGCTTGCCCTTGAGCGAAGGATCGTACAGCTCTTCCACGGAGACAAAGAATGCATCCATGTCGAGATGGAAGTAAGTTTTCACGGCCCATGCTCATTGTCCGTCCGGTACCGCCGATACGCAAGACATGGACGTTTTCGTCGCCCGCCAAGCCATCCTGGACCGGCGCAAAAATCTGTACGGCTATGAACTGCTGTTCCGCGCCGGCGCCGCCAGCCAACAGTTCGATGGCGGCCAACCCGAGGAAGCAACCGCCCAGGTGATTGCCAATAGCCTGCTGAACATTGGACTTCCGGCCTTGTTGGGTGGCAAGCTGGGCGGCAAGAAAGCATTCTTCAATTTCGACCGGACCGGGCTGTTGAGCGGGTTGCACTCCGTCCTGCCTCAAGAGCTCACCGTCGTGGAACTACTGGAAACCGTGGAGGCGGATACCGATGTCATCGCGGCCTGCCGTGCGCTGCATAAGGAAGGCTACCAGATCGCGCTCGACGACTTCATCGTCAAATCCAATACGAATGAACTCACCCGCTGGGCCGACATCATCAAGGTGGACATGCGCACCACGTCCCGCGCCGGACAGGAGCGCATGTTGCGCACCTATGGCGCCCGCGGCATAGCGATGCTCGCGGAAAAAGTGGAAACCCACGAGGAGTTCGAGTGGGCTTTGCAGGCCGGCTACGACTATTTTCAAGGCTACTTTTTCGCGCGCCCTCAGCTAATGCGTGACCGCCAGATTCCGGCCGCGAAGATGGCGTGCTTGCGCCTGCTGCGGGAGTTACAGGCACCGGAACTCGATTTCCAGCATCTGGGGCTGCTCATTTCCACGGATGTCGCTTTTTCTTACAAATTGCTGCGCTTCGTGAACTCGGCTCTGTTCGGGCACAGGGGTGGGATTTCCTCCATCAGATCGGCCTTGATGGTTCTGGGGGAGACGGGCATTCGCCGCTGGGTGGCGTTGGCTGCCTTGCCCACGCTGGCCAGCGACAAACCGGACGAACTGGTCACGCAGTCCGTTCTGCGTGCCCGCTTTTCCAGCCTGTTGGCGGACGCGGCCGGGCTTCCCTCAAGCGATCAGGCGTTTGTCATGGGGCTGTTTTCCATGTTGGATGCACTAGTGGATCGCCCGCTCGACCAAGTGCTGGAGGAAACCGGAGTGGCCGCGCCCGTCACCGCCGCGCTGCTGGGAACCGCGCCGGCCGGGGAACCGCTCGAGCGAATCTTTTCCGTGATTCGCGAATACGAGGCCGGCGATTGGGACGCGGTCGAACGTTCCGCGGGAGGGCTGGGTATCCCGGTCGCCTCCATCACGATGGCCTACGGCTCATCCCTCCGGTGGACCGCGGAGCTGCTGAGCAATGCGGTTCAGTGATCCGGCTCAACGCGCGATCGATGTGCCCGCTTGGGCGACGATCACGCGCGGCAATCCCGCCAGATCACTGACTACTTCAATCGCATTCCACCCTTCCAGCATCTCTCTCACGGCGGCGGCCTCCCCGAAGCCGAGTTCTATCGCCAGCCAGCCCCCGGGCTTCACCGCGCGCACCGCTTGTGGAATCAACCGGCGGTAGATCTCCAGGCCGTCTTCGCCGCCGTACAGAGCGAGGGCGGGCTCAAAATCACGCACCTCGCGTTGCAGGTTGGACTGTTCCCGGGAGGGCACATAGGGCGGGTTGGAGACCACTAGATCGAACGAAGCAGGCGCCAGCGCTTCGCACAAGTCGCCGAGTGCGAAACGGACCACCGCGCCCAAACGCCGCGCATTCTCGCGCGCGATTGCCATTGCAGCCGCCGAAACATCGGTGGCGAACACGTTGGCCGCTGTTTCCAGCGCCAGTGTAACCGCGATGGCCCCGGACCCGGTGCCTATGTCGACGATCCGGTCACCCGGCCGCACGCGCGCGCTCACGGCCTCCACCAGGTGCTCGGTCTCCGGACGTGGAATCAACACATCCGGGCTCACCCGGAACTCGCGCCCGTAGAACTCCTGGCGCCCGGTGATGTACTGCGTCGGTTTCCCCAGGGTGCGTTCGTGCAGGTAGCGCCCGTAGTGAATCCACCACATCTCGCTTAGCTCGTCGTTCGAGTGTGCATGGAGCCACGCCCGATCCACCGTGCGCTCATGCGAGATCGCGTGCATCAACAGCACTTCGGCGGTAAGTTTAGGCACGGCGATCTTGGCGTCATCCAGAAGCTTCTGCCCCTGCAGCAACGCCGTGCGTATGGTCATTAGGAGGTGCGGTGGCCGGCCGCGCTCTGGCTTTACCTAAGCGGCTTCGCCGTGCGCCGTCTGGTCTTTCAACTTCTCTGTTTGGTAGTGTGTGGTCAGCGCTTCCACCAGCTGATCGATCTTGCCTTCCATCACTTGATCCAACTGGTGCAGCGTGAAACCGATGCGGTGATCCGTCATGCGGTTTTGCGGAAAGTTGTAGGTGCGGATCTTTTCGCTGCGGTCGCCCGACCCCACCATGCTGCGCCGTTCCGCCCCGATTTTTTCCTGCTGCTTTTCCAGCTCGATTTCGTACAGCCGCGATCGCAGCACCCGCTCAGCTTTGGCTTTATTCTTGATCTGCGATTTCTCGTCCTGGCACGATACCACCACTCCCGTAGGCAAGTGCGTCAGCCGCACCGCCGAATACGTGGTGTTCACGCTCTGCCCGCCGGGACCCGAGGAGCAGAACAGGTCCAGCCGGACATCTTTGGGTTCCCATTTTACTTCCACTTCGTCCGCTTCCGGCAGCACCGCCACCGTGACCGCCGACGTATGCACGCGTCCCTGCTGTTCCGTCGCGGGCACGCGCTGCACGCGATGCACGCCCGCTTCGTACTTGAGCATGCTGTAGACTTTGTTCCCGTTCACCAGCGCCGTGACGTCTTTAATCCCACCCACCGCGGAGTCGCTCTGCGAAGTGATTTCCACTTTCCATCCGCGTGATTCAGCGAAGCGCATGTACATCCGGAAAATCTCCGCGGCGAACAGCGTCGCTTCATCGCCGCCGGTGCCGGCGCGAATTTCCAGGACCACGTTCCTCTCGTCGTTCGGATCCCTCGGCAGCAGCAGGACCTTCAAATCCTCTTCCAGCTGGATTAACCGCGGCTCCAACTGCGTGATTTCTTCCTGCGCCATCGCGCGCAAGTCACCGTCAGCGTCCAGGATCATGCCCTTGGCTTGCTTCAGATTCTCGCTGACGGCCTTCCACTCCCGGTATTTGGAAACAATCTCGCTCAGCTCGCTGTTCGCCCTGGTGACCTTGCGGTACTTCTCGCCATCGCTGATGACGCTGGGATCCGCCATCTGCGCGTTGAGGCCTTCAAAGCGCCGTTCGATGTCTTCGAGTTTTTGCTGGTATTGCATTTATGCGATCACCAGTTCGCCGCCTTGGGATTTTTCGAGCGCCATGGCATGTTCCAGCGCGCAAATGGCCACGGCGGTTTCCGCATCGTCCGGCGGCTTGGTGGTGATGCGCTGCAACCACAGGCCAGGCGCCGTCAGCAACCCCATCATGGTGCCTTGGCGCTTGGCGGCAAAGCGGATCAGCTCATAGCTCAAACCCGCGATCAACGGCAAAAACAAGATGCGCACGGCGAAGCGCGCCGCGAATCCGTCCACCGGCACCAGCGCGTAGACCACCATGGAAATCGCCATCACCACCAGCAGGAAGCTGGTTCCACAGCGCGGATGAAACGTGGTGAACTTCTGGGCGTTTTCCACCGTAACGGCCTTCCCGGATTCGAAGTTGAAAACCACTTTGTGCTCCGCTCCGTGGTATTCAAACACCCGACGGATGTCCTTCAACTGCGAAAGCAGGAACAGGAACGTGAGAAATATCGCCATGCGGATCACGCCATCCACCATGTTGGTGGCAAATCGGCCGGAGAGCGCCGGTACCACGGAACCCAACTGCGTCGCCAGAAACAGCGGCACGAACTTGTACAGGAAGATGAAAAAACCAAGCGAGAAAATCAAGTTCGCGGTCATCACCCAGGACGATATCTCCATCGGCTTTTTGGCGCCTTCCACTTTAGAGCCGCCGGCGTCCGCTGCAGCATCGTCCAGGGCCGCGTTGGCGGAAAACTTCAGCGCCTTGTAGCCCAAGGTCATGGCCTGCCCCAGAGTACCGAGACCGCGCAGAATGGGCTTCTTGAACAGGGGATATTTTTCCGAAACCTTGTGTATCGGCTGTTCCTCCGTGATGATTTCCCCGCTGGCCTTGCGCACGGCGACGCAATAGCTGTGCGGGGCGCGCATCATCACGCCCTCCATCACGGCCTGTCCGCCCACCAGGGTTTCCTCGCCGCTTTCAAGAATCGGCAGCATCTGCGTGTGCGCGAACAGGCGTAAAGATCGGGAAAGGTTCAAAGGATTGGCTCCACTACCATTATAACGCCGGTAGTTCTTGGGGATTCACTTCCGCGAAGCGCCGATGATCTCCCGTTCAGCGCTCCACTCGCGCCCCACTCCACAGGTCCTCATAAGTTTGCCCCACTGGCCTGAAGGCGTCCGTGATCTCGGTGAGAGTTGTCGGGGCCTTGCTCGCGCCCTCTTTGAAGGAAGCTCCGGACTGGTAGCAAGTGGACCTATCCACGAAGAGGTAGCGATCATGGAAATTCAAAGCAGCCCTGACTTCGATCCTCGCCCCATGCTGCTTGACGAATGCTTCCACGGCGGGAAGCAATTTCGCGAGTTTCTTGTTAGCCAAAAGCCGGACAGTGACACCAGCTTGTACGTGCGGCAAATAGCGAGAAACGAACTCCGCATCGAGGTATGGGTCGACAAACAGAAGGTCCTGAGTCGCGAGTTCTATGGCCTTCCGGATCTCATCGAAATAGTCGAATACCATGCCTTGACCAACGGCCACATTGGACGGTCCCACGGTCAACATTCGAAGGTTGGTTCTGGCTTGATGCAATAGTATCTTCAATAGCCGGAAACCCTCGCCAGCACGGCGAGAGTCCGTCCCCTGAATCTGTTGAAGGTATAGGGCGGCGGACACGCTATTCGGTCTCCACTGTTCCACGACTGCGGAGACGCGTCCCAGCCATGCAATATTTTCATCGGTATCATGGCGGATGGTTTCGCGAGGCGGAGCGGTTCTGATGAGATCTTCGACCTCAGCAAGAAGCTGTTCCCTTGTTACGGAACTCTGAACGTGTTGGAGGGCCATGAGCGCTCGCCGAATACTGATTGCTTCAGACCGTGCGCAGCCGTTTTCACCCACCGAGTCGAAGACTGTCCTACCTCGGAACCGTCATCTGCTCCGCCACGGTCGTTGGTTCCGGAACTGGATCACCATCCTCGCGCATGGTCTCCAGGTGCAATGCCATCGCGCCGCGCATCAACTCAGCGGTTTCTTCCATGGTCACGCCCGCGGCTACACATCCGGGCAGGTCGGGTACGTACGCGCTGTATCCGTTGGCTGTTCTTTCGTAGATACCGGCGTATTTCATTAGTTCAACCCCGCCTGTTCCAGAATACTACGAAGCGTCTTCGGCGCGACGTCAGCCCCCGTCATGTCCAGCAACCGTTACCTTCCCACGCTTCAGCGGATGCTCGTATTGCCGGTGACTCCCCCCGTTGCTTCACCAATCGCCACCCATCTGCTTCGACCAGTCTAATGATGTCGCGGATCTTCATCGCCTACCAGAAGGTAGTGCGTGCTCTGACAAGCAATTCTCCGAATATTTCTAACGCCTCTGAAACCCCAGCGACGCCGCCCCATACAGCCCCGCGTCGCTGCCTAGAGCGGCACGCTCAATGCGCGGAGGCTGCGCTCGATAGATGTAGGAACGCCGCGAGACTTCAGCCAGCAAGGCCGGCGCGAATTGATCCCACGCCGCCGCCACCCCGCCGCCCAGCAGGTACAACGGAGCGTTGAACACGTTGATCAGGTTGCCGATAGCGATGCCGAGCGACGTCCCCACCGTCTCGAAAATCTGGCGCGCTCGCGTGTTGCCGCCCTGCGCAAGTTCGAAAACGTCTTCGGCGCTCAAATCGCGCCCCAGGCTCAGCATCCTGGCCATGCCCGCCACGGCGGACGCCGACGCGTATTGTTCCAGGCATCCCAGGCTTCCGCACCCGCACGGATTTCCGTTCGGGACCACCGTCAGGTGGCCCAGCTCCGCCGCCATCCCCAGGTAGCCGTGATGCACGCGCCCTCCCAGGACAATTCCGCCGCCCACGCCCGTCCCGAGCGTGAGCAGAATCAGGTCTTCGACGTCGCGCCCCGCGCCCATCCATTTTTCGCCCAGCGCCGCCACGTTGGCGTCGTTCTCCAATGTCACCCGCTTCCCCAAGCGCTTTTCAATCTCATCGCGCACCGGGTAATCCACCAGCTCCGGCAAGTTCGGCGCACCCACCAGGATGCCTTTTTCCATCAGGATGATTCCCGGAATGCCCACGCCGATGCCCTGCAATTCGTGGCCTTCCGGTCCCCGCGCCAAGCTGCCCTGAATGGTTTCGATGGAGCGGACGATGTCGGCGATCAGCGCCTCCCGCCCGGTTCCCGCCGGCGTTGCGCCGGAGACCTTATTCAGCATCTTGCCCTCGCGGCTGACCGCGGCGGCCCGCAGGTTCGTGCCGCCCAGATCCACACCTATGGAATACTCGCTCATGCGTCCACCTTATCGCTCGCCTGCCTATCGTTGACCTACAGTTGGACCTACAATTGAATTTTCGAAAACAAGTGCCCGCCCACCAGCCGGACGCCGCCGCTCGTGGGCTTGAGCAGCGTAGTCAGCATCTTGATGGTGGTAGTCTTGCCGGCGCCGTTTGGTCCCAGGAAGGCGAA
>CAMAUG010000211.1 GCA_945861255.1 Candidatus Sulfopaludibacter sp. SbA3 | reverse complement strand
ATGCCTTCGTATAGCTTTTGCGCCAGTATCATCGTACGCTTCACGCTGAAGCGCAGTTTACGCGCGGATTCCTGCTGCAAGGTGGACGTGATGAACGGCGGCACGGGATTCCGCTTCTTCTCGCGCGTCGCCACGGATTTGACGATGTAATCCACGCCCTCCAAGGCCTTGACGATGGCGTCCGCCGCCGCCTGGTTCGGGATTTCCACGTTTACGTCGTTCTTCTTGGCTAAATGCGCGGTCAACTGCGGCGGCTTCTTGGCCCCCAGATGCGCGTCAATGGTCCAGTATTCGCGTTTCTCGAACGCGCGAATTTCCTTCTCGCGGTCGACGATCAAGCGCAGCGCGACGGTCTGCACCCGACCCGCGGAAAGGCCCCGCCGGACCTTGTCCCACAGCAGCGGGGAAATCTTGTAACCCACCAGACGGTCCAGAATGCGGCGCGTCTGCTGCGCGTCCACTAGCTGGGCGTTCACCGCCAGCGGCGTCTCAAACGCCTTGTGAATGGCGTTCTTGGTGATCTCATTGAACATCACCCGGTAGATCTTGGTGCCTTGCTTGCGGTCTTCCAGTTCCTCCTGCAAGTGGGAGCAGATAGCTTCCCCTTCGCGGTCCGGGTCGGCCGCCAGGTAGATCGCGTCCATGCCCTTAGCGGCTGCCTTCAACTCCGCGATCAGTTTCCGTTTGCCTTCGATGACCTCGTATACTGGCTTAAAGTCGTTATCCACGTCCACCGAGAGATTCTTCTTCGGTAGATCCTTAATATGCCCGAGCGAGGCTTTCACCAGATACTGCTTGCCCAAATACTTGCCGATGGTTTTCGCCTTCGCCGGCGATTCGACGATGACGAGATTTTTTGCCATGAGTTTCGAGAGACCCTTCCTTGTTAGAACAACCGAAATCTTACCATGATCCCCATGCGGCGCCGCTACTCAGCACAAACTTGTACGCGGCGGCGGGGTAGCCGGCTGGCCGCCTACTGGGGCGTGAAATACAAAATCTCCGGCCTGTAGCCGAAGAATCCCGTTTGTCTGCACAATCCACATTCCTTCCGGTAGTTCGCATCCACCTTCCTCACTTCCTGGGGCACAGCGATGTAATCGTCGGCGAGGTTTTCGGTGGCCAGGGACATGCGCGGACGAAACCGCCGGATGGTGCCGGCAACATCGACCATAGATCGCATTCTCCGGAGTCACCCGTTGCCCAAGCGATGGCGCCATGCACCGGCGCATGGGCGTCCTAATTGCAGCGTTACTCAGCCCACACCTTTATGTAGCACTTGCCGGGGAGTTGGCGCACGATGCCGGCTAATTCCAGCTCAAACAGAGCGGCTAGAACTTCGGACGACGAACAATTCTCCAGCGAATCGATCAGTTGATCCAGCGGCATGGCCGCGTCCGGCTGTAGAGCTGTCAGAACCGTGCGGGCCACCGGGCTGGACAGGCCATAGCTATCTGATGCGGCGCCATCCGCCTTGGTCGCATCCGGCAACTCGCCGCTTATTTTCAAGCGGTTGCGGCAGTGATCCAAGAGCTTGCGGCGGACCTCCGGCTTCAGCTCCACCACCACGTCGTTCCACTCCTGCACCAGCTTCGCGCCCTGTTTAATCAGCAGATTCGGCCCCCAGCTCATTTTGGACGTGATGTTGCCTGGCACCGCAAACACCTCGCGGTTGTGCTCGGCGGCCAGCTTCGCCGTAATGGCCGATCCGGAGTATTCGCTGCCTTCCACCACCAGCACCCCCACGCTCATCCCGCTGATGATGCGGTTGCGCACCGGGAAGTTTTGAGGATAGGGCGGTGAACCCATGGGGAACTCGGAAAGGATCAGGCCCTTTGAGGCGATCTCCTCGGCCAGTTTGCGATTCTCCGCCGGGTAGACCTGATCGATGCCAGAACCGTACACCGCGATGGTCCCACCGGCCACCTCCAGCACGGCCTTGTGGGCAGCTGTGTCAATGCCGCGGGCCATCCCGCTGACGATGGTCATGCCCGCCACGGCCAGGTCTTTGGCCAAACGCCCCGCTGCAGCGTTCCCATACGCGGTGGGCCGCCGGGTGCCCACGATGCCGAGCATCACCGTATCCAGCAAGTCGATCCTCCCGCGCGCGAACAAAAGGGGAGGGGCATCGAAAATTTCCCGCAGGAGGACGGGATAACGGGGATCGGTCATCGGAATGAGCTCCGCCCCCGCTGCCAGCATCTGCTGCTGCTGGTCGGCGGCGTCCTCAAACGCGCACCCGCTGGCCACGCTCTGCGCGACGGCCGGAGAGAGACCTGCGGCCTGTAGTTCAGAGCGGGATGCGCGAAACGCGGCCTGCGGCGTCCGGAACACCGCGATGAGTTGACCCGCCTTGCGGGTGCCCAAACCGGGCGTCATTCTTAAAGCCAACCAATAAAGAGCGTCTTCCTGGATTGCCGTCGCGCTGTGCGCCATCAAGTTTGTCCTTGTGCTGCTGCAGGACCTTAGCTTGTGCTTGTAATCATCACAAAACAAGCGTGATGTTAGATACGTGGACGGCACTGCCCGTGCTCCGCCAAGCCATCTAAGTACTGCTGAAGAATGGTGTCGGCATCGGAGACTAAATCTCAGATTTTTACAAGGCGGCGATCGATCAGGTCCTCGCCAGGGGTTCGGCGGAGGATCACCGTGCGGATGCGCGGGGCTTACCGCGTCATCACGGGAATTGTTGTCAGATTCGTCGCCGCGGCACGCAGTCCGATCACGCTAAATCTGCCCCCGCCCGTCCGCGTAAGCTCGATGGTTCCGCGCTTTCCAGCCGCTATGGGGTATGCACTCGGCAAGACGAAGGAAGTGTGTCCGTGCGCGGGCAGCGGCAGTGTCGTCGTTAACAAGGTCGCGCCGGTATCGTCCCGAATGGTCACATTCAAGACTTGGGCGCCGATACTGCTCACCGCCACTCCCGTAGTGAGTCCGCCAGTGTTGTCGAACACCAATACGTAGGACGGCGTATCCCGGTCCTCCACCGGTACTGAGGCTTCCTGGCCGTTGAGTCCCCAGCGGAAGAGTCCAAAGCCGCTCACGGATCCGGTGCTGGAGAGTTCGGCCGATCCCACCACCACCGGGTTGCTCGGATTCCCGACCGTCTCGATCAGCAGCGATGCCCCCGGCGCGAGACTCCGCGTAAGGGAGCTGGTAGTGAACGTCACACCGGTCTGCGGCAACAATAAAGGCGTAGCTAGGGGAATCCCGTTTTCGCCGAAAAAATTCAATGTCGCCGAGGCAGACGTGGTGCCCATGTTCACCAAGGTGAAGCTGTTGGTCCACTCGCCGTCGAAGAGCATATGCGTGATGGAGCCGCCCGCCGATCCCACGTCGGCCAGCACCGGAAGGGTGGTGAGCGCCTGGCCAGTCGCCGTAGCATTCAGCCGGAGTCCCAGTACGCTGATCTGGCCGCCCGATGGCGTTTGGAATTCGATGGTACCCCGCTTGCCGTCCGTCAGCGGATAGGTTTGGTCCAGCATGAAAGCGGTGTGACCGTTGGCCCCCAAGGGAATGGTACCGGAGAAAGTAGTGGCTCCCGTATGATCCCGAATAACGACCGGGACCAACGTCGCCACGCCGGCTCCATTGGCGATTGCCAATCCGGTAACAATACTTCCTGTGTTATCGAAGGCCAGCACGTACCGGCTGGCGTTGCGCGGTTCCAAGGGTACCACCGCCTCCCACTTGTTTGCGGGACTGCCGAAGATACCGTAGCCGTTGACCCGGCCGTCCGCCAACAGGCGGCCCCATCCCTGCAATAGCGGAGACGAACTGGGTCCCGTGCTTTGCACCACGATCTGCGCCATGGGATTCAGCGTTGTGTTGTAGGTGGACTGGCTCACCTGCGGCGCGGCCGGTGTCTGCGGGAAAGTGAGCGGCAGCGTCAGCGGATTACCGTTGTCACCAATGAAGTTCACGCGCAAGTTTGAGGCTGCCGCCCCCAGATTGACGCCGGTCATGGTGGTTTTCCAACCTTCCCCTCCCGCCGATGCGATCTGCGCGAGCGAGCCTACCAATCCCAGGTTTCCCGTCGCCACGAAGTTCGCGGTCTGCGTGACAGGCGCCGTCATCGCAACCACCGGATTCAATGCCTGGCCCGAGTAGGACCCGCCTCCGGTACCGAGCCATCCCGAGAAGTTGAAGCCAACATTCGGTGTCGGCGCCAAGGTGATGGTGGACCCATGATTGAAGAAATTGGTACCCGGCGCGGCCAGCCCACCGGCGCCCGGCGACGCCTGGGTGGTGAGCCGCCAGGCTTTCTGAAATGTTCCGGTTAGGCTCATGACGCCTCCCGTGGCGACGAAGGTCCTGGGATTCAAGTTCGAGCTATCCTGCCAGACCGCGAAAAGGTACCGCAGATCCGGAATCGGAAACACCGGCGTCAGCCAGTTTACTGTGCATGACGCTCCCACTGACCATGAGAGCGTAGTCGGAGTGCTGTAGCTTCCGGACGCGCACCCGGACCCAGTCACCGTGAACCCGAGCCCCGTATCGGGAGCCGATGTAATGGTGACACCACCCACATTGGTGGACGCCCACGTCAATGCGGCTGGGGCCATGGCGATGCCGTGACCCGAAGTGATGTCGAAGCCAGGGCCTTCAATGTTCAACGCGGATGCCTCGAAAGCGGAGCGCACCTGCGCCACTGTGATTCCAGGCCGGGACTGCACCAGCAGCGCGGCCAGCGCCGCCACGTGAGGGGCCGCGGCGGACGTTCCGAAGAACGGGTTGTAGCCGCTCACGCCCGTGGGCACGCCATCGGCGGCCGCGAAATCGGGTTTGTTGCGCACCACACCCCCGTTGGTAGCCATCAGCACATTGCCCGGCGTGATCGGTGTTCCGTCCGGGTTGTAGTACACGCGCCGCGGCCCGTCCGCGCTATAGCTGGCAACCGGGTTTGCCGGGCCGCCCGTGAAGGCCCCGCCTCCCGCGGTGGAGACGTTGACCGCAGCGACGGTGATCGCACCCGTGGCCGCGGCGTGGCCATAAATGGACCCACTGGTGCTCAAGGAAAGGTTCCCCCCGTTGGTATCAACAAACAGCGTCCGTGGCGCGGCCGCCCCCAAGAAATTACCCACTAAGATGCGGCTTCCTACTGGGATCGTCTCGTTGAAGATCAGTTCGACGGGATCCTGCGTTCCGTCTTGAAACTCGGTCGATGCATCGATGACGGTGGTCATCGTCGAGTTGAGAATAAAAAAGTCGTAATCATTTGCGGATGCACCGTTCGGGTCGGACCACGCCAGGTGATATTCGTCGTAATCGCTGGGTGAAGTAATCGTTAACCACGTAGTGCCGCCGCCAAAATTGTGGACCGTGCCGGCGTTGCCGGCGAGCGGACCGGGTCCAGGGCCGCCGTTGACAAAATCGCCTTCCCACACGCCGCTGTTGCTCTTAAGAAGATTGCCGAGATTCGTAGCGGCGGTCACCATGATTACACCGGACGCCGCCAGCTGGTTGGTCGTCAGCGCAATCTCGTTGTCTTGGTACACGCCTTCCAAAGAATAAGACACGTCATCCACGATGATCTTGCATCCGGCGTCAGCAAGCGCCTGCATGGCCGCCGCCATCTCCGCGCGTCCGTTGTTTCCGGTAGCAAAGTACAGACTGGCGCCTGGCGCAAGCGTGTGGATGATTTCCATCATCGCCGCGCCTTCGTCGCCCGTGCCCTCAAAACCGGGAAGAACAGTGACGTCGGCGGGGAGCCGCCCCGCGGCCTGTTCCACGGCCAACACGGACGCGGTCACGCCGCCGGAAATCACGCCGATCTTCACCCCGGCGCCGGTTACACCAAAAGTGCTTCGTGCGGAAGGGCCCTGATGCGCGATGTCACCCGACGTATTGGGGCCGACGAAGAACGCTTTTCCCAGCGAGCGGAACATCCCGCCCAAGCCCACTGGCTGCGGGGGTCCGCTGCGGCCACGGCTTCCGTTCCTGGTTGCCGCGAAATAACGCCTGAGCTGCCCGGCGATGGAACTGCGCGCCGCCGCTGGCTGCCGGCTGCGATGGCTGCGTTCCGCCACGCGCACCTGACGCACTTCGGAGCGCGCTGCCAACTGCTCCACTGCCAGCAGCGGCAGGC
The DNA here is from genome assembly GCA_945861255.1 of Candidatus Sulfopaludibacter sp. SbA3. Lineage (GTDB taxonomy): Bacteria > Acidobacteriota > Terriglobia > Bryobacterales > Bryobacteraceae > Palsa-187. The sequence goes on along the minus strand of CAMAUG010000211.1, from coordinate 780 downwards.
TGGCGCGAATCGCGTTGTACTCTTTGAAGGAATGAGTGACGGCGCCACCCATCACGGCTATAGTGGAGAGCAGTTCGGGCGTTACGTTCGCAGTGATATCCACCTCCACGAAATTGCGCGCGTCCACGCGAGCGCCACGGAGTGCGTTCGGCGGGGTTGGGAAATACAGGTGTACCGGCTGCCCGCGCAGAACCTTCGCGGCGTGCACCAGACGCGACGACATCTTGCGCTGGGCGGGGGTGCGCGACGCCTTCTCGGCAAAGAGCGCGGCTATCTGGCGCTGAGCCTGCGGCGCGATTTGCTGCGGCTGGGCCAGCGCGGTTGCCGCGAGCCAGCAGATCGCCAGACCGAATACCGCGACACGCCGAAGGCGTGCAGTAACCGATTCCAACACCATCAGAAGCACCTCCCGCGTCCCAGAAGACCCGCGTATCGTCATTTTACTCTTTTCAGGAGGTGAGGCGGTACGGCTCGGCTCTCTTGCGGAAGGGTTCTCTGGGTTAAACCCTGGCGACTACCCTTTTTGCGGCGGCTAACCCGGATATCTCACACTAGCCGCTAACCAAAGGCCGCTCGCCGACGCCGAAACATATGTATCAAGACATGTTTCGGTGAGAAAGAGAGCGGCCCTTGACTATGACACAGTGTAACCAAGATCAGTAGTGTCCGGCTAACCGTAACTGGATGGGCGGCAAGCCATAGCAGCACAGGCTGTTAAGTCGTGTTTTGGGATTTTTCGATTTGAAAGTTCAGGATCGATTTCAGCCCTTGTTCGATGCC
>CAMAUG010000210.1 GCA_945861255.1 Candidatus Sulfopaludibacter sp. SbA3 | reverse complement strand
TCCACGGCCGCGCAGTTGCAACCTGTGTTGTGGGCCTGCGCGCTGGCGACCATGGTCGTGGGTAACTTCGCCGCCATCCAGCAGTCCAACATCAAACGCATGCTGGCGTACAGCTCCATCGCGCACGCCGGCTATGTGCTGGTGGCCGTGACGGCCAATTCGGAGATCGGTTCGGCGGCCGTGATGTTCTACATGGCCGCGTACGCGCTGACCAACATCGGCGCGTTCGCCGTGGTGACGCACGTAGCGCGCAAGGGTGAACGTTTCGTCTCGATCGGAGACTTCGCGGGCCTGTCGCGACGCCAGCCCGCCTTGGCCGCAATGCTGGCCATTTTCCTGCTGAGCCTGATCGGCGTGCCGCTCACCGGCGGATTCTTCGGCAAGTTCTACATTTTCAAGGCAGCGCTCGATTCGCACCTGGTGTGGTTGACAGTCCTCGGCCTGCTGAACAGCGCGGTGGCGGCTTACTACTACCTGCGGGTTCTAGTCCTCATGTATTTCAACGAACCGGGTGAAGCGGCCGAAGAACTGCCGGCGGCGGGAGCCGGTCTCCAGATCGCGGTCTATGCGTGCGCTGTCGGAACGTTGGTGCTTGGTATCATGCCGGATTGGGTGCTGGATTTCGCGAGCAAAGCCGCGTTGAAATAGTTCTCGTGAGCCGGTCTTGCTCCTAGACTAGGGAGGTTCACGCATGCGTAGTCTCTTGATGTTCGCCGCCGGCATGATTGCAGGCGTTTTGCTGATGCAGCCCGGCGCCGCTCAACAGGCCACAGCGGAACGCCTGACGCTGAACCACGTCAGCCTCAGCGTCAAGAATTTTGACGAGGCCGTTAACTTCTACACGAAGACCATGGGTTTTCGCGAAGCATTTACGTTCCGCGAGCCGGACGGCAAGCCGAGCTTGACATACCTGCAGATAAGTCGCGACACGTTCCTGGAATTGCAGCCCGCCACCGCGGAGCGTCCGGCGGGAATGGCCCATATCGGGCTGGAGTCGACCGACGTCAGGGCCACCGCAAAGCGCCTGCAGCAGCGTGGAGTGAAGGTCCCCGACCCCACGGTTTCGCAGCGCTCCGGGGCGGTGCTGACCACCGGAAGCGATGGTGAAGGCTTGCGTTTTGAACTGCTGGAATTCGGTCCCGCTTCGGTGCAGCGCAAGGCGATGAACGCGTGGAAGTAGCGGACCGCACCGCTCCCTCGCGGTCGCGGCTCAGAGCGGTCGCCGAAACTGCACGGGTCGGCGATCCCGAATCGCAGGCAATGTTGTTTTGTGATGAACCCTACCCCAGCAAGTCCAGCAGCGCGCGCGCCATCTGATCCTCAGCGCGGGCCGCGTTAGCATTGGCGCGGAAGCTGTTGCGCGCCACGATCAAGGCTATCATTTCCGTGCTCAGATCCACGGAGTCTCCCTCTGGAGAACCTGCCAGTGTGGCGATCCGGCCCGCCGTCCGCTCCAGCGACAAATCAGCCCGTTGCAAACCTTCCAGCGGCGTAGCGAGCCGGATCATACTGCCTTATCGGCGCTCACCCGCGCGACGTTAAGATATTTTTCGCGATCACCCAACCACGCTCCCAAGGCTCTCAGAAATGTAGCCGCAAGTCACTGAACCGCTCCACCATCAGGAACTTTTGACCACCTGGCGCCCTCAGGTCTTGCCGTTCCAACTCCCACGTGAACTCGTGAGGCACCAGCACGGCGTTAAAGCCCGCTTCCAGTGCGGGATTGATATCGGACTTCGGAGAATTTCCGATCATCCACGTGTCACTCCTGGGCAGCGCGCGCTCCACCGCCAGCTGCGCGTAGGCGCGGGAGTCCTTTTCTTTCACAATCGCGGTATGCCGGAAATATCGCGCCACACCGGAGCGGTCGATCTTCATTCGCTGCTCTTCGGGATGCCCCTTGGTGAACAGTGTCAGGTGGTGCCGTTCAGAAAGATATCTCAGCGTTTCCTCGACGCCTTCCAGCAGCTCCAGCGGTTGCTCCAGAATACGCGCCGCCAAAGAGAGGATGTGTTCCAGATCCTCCACCCGGATTTCGCGCTCCGCCAAATGGCGGTAGGCCTGCTGCAAATTACGTCCGAAATTCATTGAGCCATAGCCGTGGATCCTGGCGTTGGCCATTTCGATTTCATTCAGAACATCGCGAACCTGCGCGGGGCTAAGCGCGGAATGATCCAGAAAATCGCAGAAGCTGTCAAACGCACGCTCGAAATAAATGTTGTTTTCCCACAGCGTGTCGTCCGCGTCGATCAGAAGAAACAAGCCCCGTGTCATGCGTTCGATTCCATTCGCCAAGAAGCCTGGTGGTCCGTCATTGCAGCCCGGGCAGCTTGTGTCCATGCCCGTTGCGGGGGGCGGTCTGCTTGACGTGCTGAATCTGCCGCTGCCGCGCGACGTAGGCAGGCAGAAACGCCGCCAGCTGCCGGATGCGCTCGGCCTCGCTGCGTGCCACCAATAGCGCTTGCCGGAGCGACAAATCCGTTACAGGCCGCGCCAGCCGGAAGCTGAGCCGTGGCTCCGCCGCTTCAAACGCGGGTAGGGGAACGCCTGCCGTCATCGCCTGCAGCTCGTTATACCCTTCAATCGCCTGCCGCCGCGCCTCCGGTGCCGCCGCAGGGGCCTCGTCGTCATCGAAAAATTCCACTTCTCCGCGCAGGTAGGCACGGTCGTCGTTGATGCGCGAAATCTCAAACCGGCGGCGGCCGATGGTCAAAATGTCCATGCGTCCGTCCGGGTACTGGTGGAGCACTTTTTCCAGGGTCGCCGTGCACCCCGTATTGACGATTCCCTTTTCGCTGGCCATGACTACGCCGAATTCAACTTTGTCACGTAGCACGTCCTGGATCATCTCCTTATAGCGATCCTCGAAGATGTGCAGCGGGAGTTCCGCCTCCGGTAATAGAACCACCTGGAGAGGAAACAACGGCAGCCAGTCTTGCATGTTACTATTATCACTTTCGTGAGCCGCTGCCGTTCAAACTAATGATATTGAAATTGAAGCAGACGCCCGCCATCTTCCTACTGGGCTTTATGGGATGCGGCAAGTCCACCACCGGTGAAAAATTGGCGGACCAGTTGGGTTGGCGTTTCTATGAACTGGACGCTGAGATCGAAAAAGCCGCTGGCATGACAATTCCGGCAATCTTTGAGCGGTATGGCGAGCCCAAGTTCCGCGAGATGGAAACCGCCGCGCTCAGGAGCCTGGTGAAAAACGTCAAGACCGGGCGTCCTCAAGTGATCGCCCTGGGCGGGGGAGCGTTCACGATTCAGGAAAATTACGAACTGGCGGTCAGCAGCGGCGTGACCATCTGGCTGGATACTCCGTTTGAGGTATTGGAGCCGCGTGTCGCCCAGGAGACGCACCGCCCTTTGGCGCGCGACCCTGCGCGGCTCAAGCACCTGTACGAATCCCGCCGCGATGATTATGCGCGCGCCGATTATCGCATCGCGACCGGGGATGATCCGCCGCAAGCCGTGGTCGCCCAGATACTGGCCTTGCCGCTGTTCGTTCCGTAAGCCTCCATGAGCAAATTCCACGCCCGTGCTATTTTCGATGCCGCCCTCCGCGAAGCGGACCCAGCAGTCGCCGTACGCGCTTACTTGCGTCTTCATCGCGGCGTGCTGAGCGCCGGTGCGCGCCGTTATCGTCTTTCCGATTTCGACTCCGTGCGCGTGGTTGGAGCGGGGAAGGCCACCGCCCGTATGGCGCAGGCGGTGGAAGATCTCTTGGGTGATCGAATTTCCAGCGGCGCGATCAACGTGCCGGACGGCGCCGCCCTGGCGCTGCGGCGCATCCGCGTGAACCAGGCCGGGCACCCCGTTCCGGACGCGCGCGGCGTTTTAGGAGCACGGGAAGTTGCGGCCATCGCGGAGGGCTGCGGCCCGCGCGATCTGGTGATTTGCTTGATCTCAGGAGGCGCTTCGGCTCTGATGCCTTTGCCCGCGCCCGGCGTCACGCTCGCCGCGAAACAACGTGTCACCCGGCGGTTACTCGCGTGCGGAGCGACGATTCATGAGATGAACACGGTCCGCAAGCATCTTTCGGCCATCAAGGGTGGCCGATTGGCGGCTCTGGCGCACCCCGCGCAAATTATCGCACTCATTCTTTCCGACGTCATCGGCGACAATCTGGAGGTGGTGGGATCGGGCCCCACCGTTCCCGATCCCACCACGTGCCGCGACGCCGCGGCGATTCTGCGCCGTTACGGCGTGGCAGCGCCAGGCTTATTGGAAACGCCCAAGCGCGCCGCGAACGCGCACAACGCGATCGTGGGAAGTAACCGTGTCTCCATGGAAGCGGCGGTGAAGAAGGCGCGCGAGCTGGGCTACCGGCCCATGGTGCTCTCCACGACTGTTGACGGGGAAACGAGGGACATCGCCCGCATGCACGCCGCCATCGCCAGGGAAGCAGTCGCGGCCGGCACGCGGGGGCTTTGTTTTCTTTCAGGCGGAGAAACCACGGTGACCCTGCGCGGTAAAGGGATGGGAGGACGCAATCAGGAATTCGTGCTGGCGGCTCTCGATGCGTTGCAAGATACGCCGGGTGTGACCATCTTCAGCGCGGGCACCGACGGCATTGACGGCCCCACGGATGCGGCGGGCGCGGTGGCCGTCTCGTCGCGCAGGCTGGTGGTGGATCCCCGGCCGTTCTTGGAGAACAACGATTCTTACCATTACTTCGAACAGACCGGTGGGTTGATCCAGACCGGCCCCACCGGCACCAACGTTATGGATATCCGAATTCTGATGAATTGAGTACCCTGTCCCCTAAATTACTGCTCGATCTTCTTCAGGGCTTCCGCGCCCGCCTGGCGCACGAAAATTTCCCCGCGATCCGTTTCCAGATCGATCACCGGTCCGCTGCCCACTGTGCCCTGGAGCGTTGCGCGCCGTCCCTCGGATTCCTTCTTCAGCACAGCGCCGAAATCGTTGGTAATCTCACCCCGGTTCGTGCGTGCGTTCAGAGTGAACTGCGCGTTGGGCGGAAGCGAAAGACGGATGTCTCCGGATCGCGCGCGTGCCTGAATGCGCGCAAGAGGCGTTTGCCCCGGGCGCAGGTCCAAGTCCCCGCGGTCCGTTGTTAGATCCACGGCGTTGGTGAAACCGTCGATGCGCACGTCGTTTGATCGCGTATTCAGGCGCACGGGACCCGTGATGTTGGTGGCGCGCACATCGCCCAGGGCAATACGCACTTCTCCCGGAATGGCCTCCACGCGTAGAACGGTGCGCGCGCCGTTGAACTCCACCGCCTTGGCGATCCGTTCCAGTTGCACGGACCCGCTGTAGGCGCCCGAAATGTTCACCGCCCCGCCGATATCGTGGAGTTCCAGATCCGAACCGCGTCCGGTAAGTTCCACCGCGCCCGCGATGTTCGCCACGCGCAGGTCGCCGCCGCGGCCCTCCACTTTAACGCTGGCACCCTTGGGAACACTGATTTCGAGCGCATGGGAGACGCCGCGGCCCTGAGCGGAGTCGCCGCCCACGTGGATCACCACCTGATTCGCGTCGCCCGAGATCTCGACCGGCGATTCGCGGCTCAGCTCGTCCGCCGCCGAGCGATCCATGGAGCGGATAATGCGCTGTCCCGTCACCCTGACGGTGTCCGCGTCGGCACCAGTGATCTGCACGTCTCCGCGCGGGTTTTGGATCACCACGTGGGGTGTCTTCGCGACCGTTTTCTCCACGTTTACCGGATATTCGAAACGCTCGCCGAAGACCTCCACTCCGCCCATGGTGAACGCCCCGGGCCAAGCCACGGTCAAGCTGCGAGCCGCGTGAATGCCGGAGCCGATCACGCATAGGAAAACTACCAGTACCCATTCGCCGCCGCTGACGCCCCGGGCCGGCAGGGGCCGGCCGCGCAACGTGCCCACCACGATTTCTATGACACGCAAACCGCCCCACGCAATCAGCACGTACGGCCAGTAGCGCGCGATGGTATCAGTCCACCGCAGCTCGGGATACCAGTTGCGCGCCAGCAGCGCCGCTCCCAGCGCGATCAACAGAATCGGGCCGATAAACGAACGGTGTTTCATGCTTTTTGCGCCCCCATGTATTCGATGAGCTTGAACAACCCCGCCAGAATCAGCAGGGCCGGCCAGGTGCGGCCGAAATTAGGCCCGCCCGCGTACTCGACGGCGAACAGCGCGCCCAATAAGATCATGAGAGCCGGGCCGCGCAGTGCCGTCAGCAGCGGCGGCCGCAATGAAGTGTTACTCGCGCTCACGTTTTGCCTCCGTCTTCCCCTCCGTCATGCGGCTCCACAGCATGTATGCGCCCAGCACGATCAGCACGGCGGGCCAGTAGCGCATGGCCCGTCGAATGTCCCACAAGCCCAAGTTGTTCAACAAGAAGATGACGCCCACCACGATCAGGACCAGGGGCCCTGCCGGAACCCCCGACGACCCGTGCCGCCACGCCACCATGCCCGACCATTCATCCACGGTCTGCCCTGACTGTCGCTTCTTCGCCGTGTGATAGGCCTCAAACGGCATGTAGAAAGTAAACCCGGCGATCATTAATCCAAACAACGGTTCCATCCCCGCGGCGGCGCCGCTGCTCACAATGCTGACCAGCAACCCGAAAATGACCACATGAATGAATCCCTTGGCGTACTGGCCGTTGTAGATGGCGCCCACTCCCGGGATCCAGCCCAACAAGAACGCGAGCACCGGCGAACCGCTGGGCGCGGCCCCGGCAGTGGGCAGCGGCGGCGGAGATGCGCCTGCGCGATAGCCTGCGGCGGTCCATGGCGATGACGGATCGCCGCCGGCATTCGCTAGGGGAACATGCTCTTCGCAATAGATAGTTCCGTTCATGTGGCGGGCGTTGGGCGCGTCCAACCCCCTTCCGCAGGCGCGGCAGTAACCCACGATCTTGATCTCCGCGACCGCTTGCGGATTCACTTCCGTGCCGAGTTCGGTATTTTCGTGTGGATTCGATTCTGGGGT
>CAMAUG010000209.1 GCA_945861255.1 Candidatus Sulfopaludibacter sp. SbA3 | reverse complement strand
CCGGGCACCAACGGCAGCCAGTTCTTCATCACGCACATTGCGACGGATTGGTTGGACGGCAAGCATACCGTGTTCGGCCAGGTGCTGAGCGGGCAGGACGTGGTCAATACCACGCAGCAGGGCGATCAGCTTATAAGTATCGTCATCGGCGAGGAATAAGCGGCGTCGGGCGCGAGATGTCCAATACGATCTTGGTTGCCGGCGCGACCGGCGCCGTGGGCTCGCAAGTGTTCGCCGAACGGCCAGCCGCGAGGGGATTGTGGTGCGCGCCGCCGTGCGCTCGAACGAACCAGTGAGTCTTGAGAAAACTCTGGGCCAAGGAACCTATGAATTGCGAAGGAATCAAGCGGCCGGCGCTCATGAGCCAAGGGTGCCGCTTGCTCAGAAGGCGCGCGCGATACGCTTCCAGCCGTTGCGTGTGGTACTCGCCGTTGGCTGCGACGATGATCTTCGCCGCGAGCAGTCCGGATTCCACAGCGGGCCGGATTCCTTCGCCAGTTTGGGGATAGGCGAACCCGGCCGCACCGCCGGGTGTTGCTTGCCGAGGTAGTGAGATGTGCGGTATTTGGCGCACAGTGCGCGCAGGCACGCAGTCGCCTGACGGCCTTGAGGTGCTTGCGAAAGCATAAATCTCTTCTACCATGGAGAGATGGATCTCAAGAACGCAGTAGTTCTCATTACCGGCGGAACAAGCGGCATCGGCCGGTCCGCGGCGCAGGTGCTGGCACAGGCGGGCGCGCGGGTTGCGATTACCGGGCGGGACCCGGAGCGATTGGCCGAGGCCGCCCGTTCGCTGGGCGTGGTGGGCATACAGGCGGATGTCGCGAACGAAGCGGATGTTCTACGGACCTTCCGGGAAGTTAAGGAGAAACTGGGCGACCTGGACGTCCTGATCAACAATGCCGGCATCGGGGTGCTCAAAGAACTGACCGATATGGACCGCGCCAGCTTCGACGCCGTCTTTGCCACCAACGTGACCGGCGTCATGCTCATGTCGCGGGAAGCCGCCAAGATCTTCAAGGAGCGCAAGCGGGGCAATCTGATCAATATCGCCTCAACCGCTGCCGTGCGCGGCGCGCCCAAAGGCACGGCCTACTACGGAAGCAAGTTTGCCTTGCGCGGGATGACCGAGTGCTGGCGCGCCGAGCTTCGCAAGTATAATGTTCGCGTTATCCTGATCAATCCGAGCGAAGTAATCACCGATTTCGCGCGCAGGGCCGGTTTTGCGCAAGTCGACAACCCCAGCAAGCTGCAAGGCGAAGACATCGCCCACATGATCAAGGCGGTCCTCGAAATGGAGGACCGGGGATTCACTACGGAACTCACCGTCTTCGCGACCAATCCGGTGGATTGACCAAAAGTTCCGGCCTGGCCGCGTCAGGAACCTGCGTAGCGCACGTCGATCCCGCCGCCTGATGTGTGCAGATAGAGCAGCGGCCCACCCCCGTTGAGAGGCGCACGGAGTTCGCGCCGATGGCGGTCGCCGGCGCGCGGCACCGGAAAATCCGTCGCAACACTGCCGCCGCTGGTGGAGGCCTCAAGATTGACGCGAACATCCTTCGGCGCGCTCACGTGGATGCTGCCGCCCGACGTTGACAAGCGGCAGTCACCGGTAGGTTGCGCCAGCAGCGAGGCCGTGACGGCGCCTCCGGAGGTGGACGCATCGACGGAGCCGGTAATCTCACGAAGTAGAATTCTTCCTCCCGACGTGCGCGCGATGACGCGGCCGGATGAGCGTTCGATAGAAATGGACCCGCCGCTGGTGGATGCATCCACGTCACCCTTGACCTGTGAAACGCGAATGGAGCCGCCGGAAGTGCGCACAACCGCGCTGCCCGCGCCGCCCACCAGCGCGATGCTTCCCCCGGAGGTACGGCCGTTGACGGGGCCCTCAATGTGCTCCAACTGGATGCTGCCGCCCGAGGTACGCGCGTTCACTTCGCCTTTCAGATCGCGTACGGAGATGGAATTTCCTCGAGTCGTGACGTCGGCGTCGAACTGCCGGGGCACGGTCACACGAAATTCCACTTCCCGCAGCCATCTGGAATACTTGAGGCACCGCCAGTTGTCGCAGATCGGGTGGCGCGGCTTGAAGAACTCGAAAGGCGATCGCGGTATCCATCCATCGACGAACGTCGCCCTGACGATGACATCAGAGACCTGCTCGCGGACATCCAGCTTGAAATCGCGAAGCATCTGGTCGAACTCGCCTTGATTGGGGGGCACGCCGCGAAAATACACTTCCACCCCGGCGCGACCCTCCGTGCCGGGCATGACGCGGACGGACCCGAACTCGACGTTGAGTCTCAAACGGGTCGCGCTGGTGAGGGGCACGGATTTCCGCACCAGATCCTCGGTGTCAACGGCCCAAACGGAACATGCGAAGGCGAACGCGGCTATAAGCAAACGGAACATGGCGGCTTCCTCCCTGAATTGGGTACGCCACCCGAATCCATTTTGTTCCAGAAATCTGGTAGCTGCTTATACCGGTTCCGGCAAGGGCGCCAAGGCGGCAGCGTGCCCGATTCTCACTTTACCTGACAGGTGAAGTTCGCCGACTCGTCCGTGCTGCCCGAGCCTTTGTACACGGCCACCTGCGGATAGGGGCACAACGGCCGCGTGCGGTCCACTTTGCCGTCGCGCATTCGGGACGCTTCGATGCGCTCGGGCGCCTTCTTCGCCTCCACCCATTGCTCCAGCGCCCCCAGCATATCGAAGGTGGACGTCCCGTCGCCGCCGCCGCAGTGGGCCATGCCCGGGACCATGAACAAGCGGTACGATCCCATCACCTGGCTGGCGCCGCCCATGGCATCGAGCACGCTCTTGTAGTAATTCACGCTGCTGCGCGGGGAGATTTGCGGATCGCCCCAGCCGTGATACTGAATCATCTTGCCGCCGCGGCTCAGGAAGCTCTTGACATTCGCGTCCATGGCGTTCAATTTGCCGGCTGCCTTTAGCGTCGCGTCCACATCGCTATCGAAGTTGAAGGATTTGTAATCCCAATTGGGATTCTGGAAGACCACGTACTTGAACAGATCCGTGCCCGTGCCGAAGGGGTTTGGACCGGCCATAGTGTTCCATCCCATCTCACTACCGGATTCGTGGCCGGGGAAGATCTCCTGCCTGGTGCGTGAGTTGGTCACCGATGCGTAAATTTTACGGACCGTCTCCACTTGAGGGGAGGTGAGGCACGTGGGCGAATCGGCGCCTTTGCACTCGATAACTCCGGGATCGAAGTTGCACCGCGTGGGGTCTTCGATGACGCCGTCCTTGACGCCGTCCTTCACGTCGCAAGCGTCGAGCACTGCGTTATGAATCGCCGCGAACTTAGTGTTCGGCACGAAGCTGGCCTCATCCTTGTGCGTGGCCTGTCCGATCCAGACGGTCTGCATGGAGCGGCCGGTCCAGTTTAGGCCGGGCGCACCCGCGACGATGCCGTCGAAATCGGCGGGATACATCTGCGCTTCCTTCAGGCCTTGCCGCCCACCTTGTGAACATCCGCTCCAGTAGGAGAACTTGGGGGCCTCACCGTAGAACGCTTCGATGAGGGCTTTGCCCTTCACCGCCATTTCATGCACCGCGCGATAATCCCAATCCACCAGTTTCTCCGGGTGACCCAGGGCGAAAATGGCGCTGCCGCCTTCATGCCCGGTATCGGTCATGGCTGCGGCATAGCCGCGCTGCAAGCCCGCGGCCAAGGTTCCCGGGGCGATAGCGCCGGACCAGCCGCCATTGCCGTTTGCTTCGAATTTCTTGTTCCAGCCGGACGCGGGGAGCCACATCTCCATCCGAATATCGGAGTCGCTGGTGGGCCGGATGGTCAGCAGGACGCGGCAAAATGTGGGTAAGGCACTAAAGGGCGTTCTTTGCGATCCGGCAGCCGTCGGGCCGTTTTGTCCCGCTGGAGTGAACGCTCCTTGCGGGACCGTCGCCGCCGAGGTAACGGTTGTGTCGGGCAACCTCAGCGAGGCCAGGCTTTCGCAGGTGGCGGCGAAGGCCGTAGTAGCGGTCAGTGCGATCACCAGACTCGCGACGCGTGATAATTTTCGCAACGGATAAGCCTCCTAAATCGCTTGAAAGTATATCACGGAGTGGTGGGTCGCGGAAAAACGCTTCCGCGTTGTCGCAAAGATAGGGATTCGAACCCTTGACGTCGTCCATGCCATTTAAGAATTATCAATCACTTACAGACAGTCTGTCGCAAAACAAAAGACGTAACAACGGCTAAGTGGACTCCGGTGGACGCCAGGTGGCCACTCTTGGACGTCTGGACTCCGCGCGGACTCCAGGGCTCGACACCTGGGACTGGCCAGTAGCGTGCTTTCACGCGCGCGGTTGTAGGCTGTGGTGATTGTCGTTTGCCGGAGCAGACGACAACTGATTCCTCTATAAAACATGTAGAGTGGGGACCGCCTTCGCGGCTTCGCAAGCAGACTTGCGCTTTCGCAATATTGCGAATAAACTGGGATCGAGTGCCCAAGACCAAAGTCGCCCTCTACCGGGAGGAAGACGGATCATGCCCGTTCATCGAGTGGTTCGACAAGCTGCCGGCGAAGGCACAGGACAAGTGCTACCTCCGGTTGGGGCGATTGCGCGAGATGGGCCACGAACTGCGTCGACCCGAAGCGGACTTCATGCGCGACGGCATTTACGAACTGCGCGTCAGCCTGGGAGGCGTTCACCACCGGGTACTGTATTTCTTCCACGGCGCGATGGCGGCCGTGGTCTCTCACGGTCTTGCGAAAGAGCGGGTGGTCCCGCCGAAAGAGATCGATCATGCCGTTGAGCGCAAGAAACGGTTTGAGGCGAATCCGGCGAAACACACTTATGAGGAGGCTTGAGATGCCAAAGACGTTGAAACCGACTCGCGATGCGGTGGAAGTCCTTCACCGCCGGTTCTACGAAGGTAAACCGGCCCGGCTGAAGAACCTGGAAGAGGCGCGCGCCAACGAGGAGATCGCCCGCAAAATCCACGAACTGAGGGCAGCGGCGGCCCTCACCCAAACTCAGCTTGCCAGGCTCATCGGCACCACTGCATCGGTCATCTGCCGACTTGAGGATGCCGATTACGAAGGCCACTCCCTGGCAATGTTGCGCAGGATCGCGGGCGCGCTGAATCAGCGGGTCGAGATCCGTTTCATACCGATTCGGCGGTCGGCATAGATTACAGCAATCGCAGCAGAATGGGGCCTTTGAACCCCCAGCGTCCTGGATCCCAGGTGGTCTCCGCCCGCCCCGCGCTAGACTGTAAACACAGGTGCACCGCAACGGGGTAAGGAGCACCTCCGATGGCGAAAAAGACATCCTCGGCACCACGCCCCCGGAAGCCACCCGCGCCGCGCCCCTCGAAACCGCCACGCCCCAAGCGGCCAAAGCCGCGCAACCCGAAGCCGCGAAAACCGCCACGGCCGAAGCCGCGCCCGGTGCGCGCGCTGGCATTCGGATGGACCGGATACGCCGATACGCCCGTACCCTTCTCGGACTTCTATGCGGCCGACCACACGATCAGCGCGTGGGTACTGTTTCAGTACCCATACGCCTACGAGGGGCCGATTCTCGCGGTGCAGGGGTCCGGCAACTACGTCATTGGCCAGGCGGAGGCGTGGGGACCGCTGGGCGCGCCGGAATCGAAGCTGTTGATTCGGGTCGAGCGATCGCAGCAGACGATCAACGTCGCGCTGCGGAACGATCGCTGGTATCACCTCGCGGCGGTTCGGCAGGCGAACACGCTGACGGTGTACCTGGACGGCGCCGCGGTCGCATCGGTTGCCGTCGGCGGTCGCGATGTACCGGACGGCACCCTCCGGTTTGGCCGAGCGGCCGACGGTCTATTGCTGAACGGTCACGAAGCGCAGTTCTACGGCAAGGTCGCCGATGTGGTGATCTACCGCCGCGCTCTCTCGCCTCAAGATCTCTCTCGCGTCATCACGCAACACCGCGTCGGCAGCGGCGATCCTACAGTGCTCGCCTCGTGGCGCTTCGTCAAAGACCGCTTCAAGGCCGCGCTTCACGGCGAAGCGCAGGCGGTCGCCAGGGACCGGAGCTGGAACGGCCTCGCCGACCGTCTAAGCATGCCGCTTCCGCGAACAGCCGAGACGCGGTTGCCGTTCGCCGCCGGGGATTCGTGGTACATCCCGCAAGGGTGGGCGCGCCAGGGCAGCTACACGCATTTCGGCTACGCCGCGTTTTGCTGGGACTTCGTCGTCGCCGATTATCCCGCCAGCGACGCCTACCCGGCCGGGACGATGGGTGCCCCCATTTACGCGCCTTGTTCCGGCGACGTCATACGCGAGTACGACGAACAGCCCGCCGCGAAAGCGCAGCCGGACAACTGGGTCCATGTGCGTGCCGCCGACGGGGTCGTACGGACCTGTCAGCACCTGCTCCCCAACTCCGTGCGGGTGACCCTCGGACAGCATTTGACCGCCGGTCAGGCGATGGCGCAGGTCAGCCTGTTTCCGGACAACGCGCACCTGCATATGGCCGGATCGAACAACGCCGGTGAAGCCGGGGACGTCGGCTCCGTGACGGTGCCGCTGGTGATGAGCGACTACGAGGTACGACAACCCGACGGATCGTGGCGCCGAGTAGCGCGCGGGATACCCGAACCGGGCGATGTGGTCCGCCGGATGTAAGTCGGGCAAAGAGCAGTAGCTCCACCGGTCGAGGAAGACTCGGGATGTGACTCCCCGGGCGGGGAATCGAAAGGCCAAGACCCGTAAGTGTTTGAGGAGTTTTGGTGGACCTGAAGGGATTCGAACCCTTGACCTCTTCCATGCCATTTAAGAAATATCAATGACTTGTAGACAGGAACACCAGAACACAAGACTTAGCCTATCGCTCAGTGGACGCCGGTGGACGCCGCGGGCGTCATTCTCCGCGACCCCTCCGTGCCAACATGAGTGAGACACTCCTCGACCGCTAATTACAGAGCAGGGCGAGAAAGAATCTCCATCCATGAACAACCATAAGGTATCCGCGCCTACGCCAGCGACTTTGCTGCC
>CAMAUG010000208.1 GCA_945861255.1 Candidatus Sulfopaludibacter sp. SbA3 | reverse complement strand
CCTGAAGCTGGTGGAATTGCGCCAGTTTCGGGAGATCGCACGAATTTTGCGGCGCCCCGTGGAGCATGTGGAGATCGCCGTCGAGGTCATCCGCCATTTGGATCCCCGTCCGGGATTGCGCTACTCCGGTCCAGGCGCGAGGGTGGTGGAGCCGGACGTCTATATTTCGAAGGACGGCGACGAGTACCTGATCCAACTCAACGACGACGATATCCCGGTGCTGCGTCTGAATTCCCAATACCGGAAGATGCTGGACCGCGATCAGGAGCCCAATAAGGACGTCCGCAACTACGTCAAGGAACGCTACGCCAGCGCGATTCAGTTGATGAAGAACATCGAGCAGCGCAAGCAGACCATTCTCAAGGTGTGCCAATCCATCGTGCGGCGGCAGGCGGATTTTCTGGAGGCGGGCATCGACTACCTGAAGCCGATGATGATCAAGGAAATCGCGGAGGAGATCGGCGTGCACCCCTCCACCGTCAGCCGCGCCGTTTCCAGCAAGTACGCACACACGCCGCAGGGCGTTTTTGAGTTGCGGTATTTCTTCTCGGAAGCGGTCCAAGGCCCCTCGGGCAGCGCTACGCCCTTGCTCATCTTGAAACGCAGGGTCAAGAAGATGATCGAAGAAGAAGACTCGTCCCGCCCCCTGACCGACGAACATATTACGGAGCGGCTGCAATCTGAAGGGATTCAGGTGACGCGCCGCACCGTCGCCAAGTATCGCGAAGACATGCGCATTCCTTCCACGCATCAACGCAGGGTTCGCAAGTAACTCGTTTTTCTGTTGGGGAGGACTCATGAAAGTCACCTATAGAGGTGTACATCACGATTTACCGCCCAAGCTTCAGGAGAAGTTGGATGCGAAGTTCGCCAAGCTATCCAAGTTGCTCGAAAAACGTGGCGAAAAAGACGCGCACGTCATCGTGACCAGCGAGCGGCATTTGCACAATGCCGAAATCACGCTCCAGTTTTACGATCATCAGTTGGCGGGAGCCGGTTCAGACCCGGATCTGTTCACGGCGGTTAGCGATGCCTTGGCGAAACTCGAGAAACAGGCGCTGAAGCACAGCGCTAAGTGGCGGGAAAAAAGCCGCCGAACGGATACAAAGAGCAAACCCGAGCCCACCCAATCCGCCCGCGGCGCCGGCGAGCCGGAGGGAGGGCCGCGCGTCTACCGCGTCAACCACCACGAACGCCGCAAGCCCATGACGCTGGAGGAAGCAGTTCTGAAGATGGAAAAGCAGGGCGACTATCTGGTCTATCGCGATGCCGAACGCGAAGGCTTGTCCGTGCTGATCCGCCGTAAGGACGGGAATTTCGATCTGGTAGAGTCCTGACGCGGAGTGCGTATTGAACTACTGGCTGGTAGGTGACTACCGTTTAGCGCTGACGCGAGACTGCGATGCCGGGCAGGTAGCCGCCCGTGGTAAAGAAGACTGAAGGAGCGAAGCATGAAACGACTGATTGCGTTGTGCATTGTCGCAGGCACGCTCGTGGCCCAAGCCACCAAAGTGACTCCTTTGCTGACGAAAGACCTCCCGGAACTCACCGGAAAGGAAGGTGCAATGGTGACGGTGGAATACGCGCCAGGCGTCTCATCCTCTGCCCACCGGCACAATGCACATACGTTCGTATACGTTTTGGAAGGTTCGGTGGTCATGCAGGTGAAGGGCGGAAAGGAAGTGACACTCGAGCCGGGACAGACGTTCTATGAAAATCCCGAGGACGTTCACACGATTTCCCGGAATGCCAGCAACACCAAGTCCGCCAAGATTTTAGTGTTCTTTGTGAAAGAGAAAGGTGCTCCGGCCACGGTGCCAGCCCGGTAAACAGGGGCCCGCGGGCGAATGGATGCCAGTTCTAAAGGGTCTTAGGGCATTTGCGCGCGAAATGCATACGCTCCAATGGTGCCCGTCAATTCCTCCAGGTACGCGTAGGCACATACTCGGGCTGACCGCTTCTCCGCGGCAGCTTGGAATAACCAAACGTGGAATAACCAAACGATGGGTCCGCCCCACGGTGTGTTATACTAAAACTTCTTTATGCCCAGCCGCGCCAACTCGTTTCGACGTACTTACTGGTGGTACTTTTCTACCTAATCGAACGGGTGGGCGTCAGTAGCGATTTTGAAAGAGACCCACTCGAAAGAGTGGGTTTTTGGTTTTTAGGAGACTCGCTCAATGATTATTTCTATGAGACTGCATGCGACTAGAGAGGAAATCGACAATGTCCGGGAACGCATCGGCGAATTCGGATACAAGGTCCATTCCATCGCGGGGGAGGAGCGGGTGGTGATTGCCGCCGTGGGCGTGGGTGACGTGACGGCCTGCCTGGAATCGCTCGAAGCCATGCCGGGCGTCGAACGGGCGGTCCGCATTTCGGCGCCGTACAAATTCGTAAGCCGCGAGTTCCGCCAGGACCGGACGCAAATCAAAGTGGGCGACGTCACCATCGGCGGCGACGAATTCGTGATGATGGCCGGGCCGTGCTCGGTGGAAAGCGAGAAGCAGATTATGGAGACCGCCGAGCTGGTGGCCAAGCACGGCGCCAAGGTTCTGCGCGGCGGCGCGTTCAAGCCCCGGACCTCGCCTTACGACTTCCAGGGCCTGGAAGAGGAAGGCCTCAAGCTGCTCGATAAAGCCCGGCGCGCGACGGGACTGGCGATTGTGACCGAAGTGATGAGCGACCGCGACGTGAGCATGGTGGCCGACTACGCCGACATCCTGCAAATCGGCGCGCGCAACATGCAGAACTTCGCGCTGTTGAAGACCTTGGGAAAATGCGGACGGCCCATTCTGCTGAAGCGCGGACTGAGCTCAACCATCAAGGAGCTGCTGATGTCGGCCGAATACATCGTCGCGCACGGCAACTCGGACGTGATGTTGTGCGAGCGCGGCATCCGCACGTTCGAAACCGCCACGCGCAATACCTGCGACATCACGGCGGTGGCGGTGCTCAACGAACTGACGCATCTGCCGGTGATTCTGGACCCCAGCCACGCCACCGGCAAACGGAGCCTGGTGCCGGCGCTGGCGCGGGCGGGAGTGGCGATCGGATCGGATGGCATGATCGTCGAAGTGCATCCGCAGCCCGACAAGGCCGTCAGCGACGGCGCACAATCGTTGGATCCCAAGATGTGGGCCAATATGATGGCGGACCTCAAGCCGTACATACAGTTGTGGAAGCAGTCGCGCCTCAAAGAAGCCGCCGTGGTAGCTTAGCGCTAACCGCGTGCGCACCCGCAAACAGCGTTGGCGACCCGGGCCGTGGCAACTGGCACTCATCGCTCTTGCGGTGTTTGGAGCGGCTCTCGGATGGTTGTACTGGCGGCAGCGCGCCGCTTTCGGGAACGACGCACCGTCCCTGCTGGCCGCGCTTCCCGTGGACCGCGCGACCACGCTCTACATTGACGCCGCCCTGTTGCGCCGCGCCGGAATTCTGGCCTTGATCGCGGGAGCGCAGGCCGCCGAGGAGGCGGACTATCGTACGTTCGTCGAGCAGACCGGCTTCAACTACCGGACGGATTTGGACGCCGTAGCGGCAACGTTCAACCCTTCCGGTTCTTACTTCGTGCTGCTGGGGCGATTTCAATGGCCGCGCCTGAACGCCTATGCCCAAGCCCAGGGCGGCGAATGCCGCAACCAGGTTTGCAACGTGAAGGACGGCGTGAGCGGCCGCAACATTTCCTTCTACCTGCTTTCCTCCCATGTATTGGCGCTGGCGGCGAACCCGGACCCGTGGGGCGTTACGAGCATCGCCGCCGGGCGGGCAAAGAGTTCTGTCGCGCTCCCGCCTGAACCTGCTTGGATTTCCGCGCCGGCGGCCATGGCGTCTCAGATAAACGGGTTGCCGTTGGCCGCAGGTCTGCTGCTGGCGCCCGTGGCTCAGGCGGAGACGGTGACCGTTGCAGTAGGGCCACGGGGCGCGGGCCTTCAGTTGCGCGTGGAAGCGTTATGCTCATCGCCGGAGACCGCCGCCACCGTGACTCGGCGGCTTTCCGATTCGCTGGCCGCGCTGCATCAGGCAGTATCGAAAAGCTCCGGCAAGGAATCGCGAGGATTGAGCGGCGTCCTGTCCACGGGCAAGTGGGAGCAGCGTGGCGCACGCGTGATAGGGACGTGGCCCCTGGAGCGCCGTTTCCTTGAACTCCTAATTAGCGGCCCCAGCGAATAAGTGTGCCGCGCAAGAACATTTGCGCTCACAAGCCCCTTGCTGCCACAATGACCGCATGCAAGCGCGCGTTCTCGCATTCGTACTGGCAGGCGGCAAAGGGACCCGCCTCTTTCCCCTGACAAAGGAGCGCGCCAAGCCGGCGGTGCCTTTTGGGGGCCGCTACCGGATTGTCGATTTCGTTCTCAGCAACCTGATCAATTCCGGCATCTTTTCGATTTATGTGCTGGTCCAGTTCCGCAGCCAGTCCCTGCTCCAGCATTTGAGCGAGGGCTGGGAGGATAGCGGCCTGCTCCAGGAACACTTCATCATCCCCGTTCCCGCGCAGATGCGCTCACCCGACGAAGAATGGTACCAGGGCACGGCCGACGCGCTATACCAGAACATCCACTTGATCGAACAAGCTGACCCCCATTACGTCGTCATCTTCGGCGCGGACCATATTTACCGCATGAACATTCGCGAGATGGTGGAATTCCATGTGGCCCGGCAGGCGCAGGTGAGCATTGCCGCGATTCCGATGCCACGCGAATCGGCAAGTGAGTTCGGCGTCATTGAAACGCAGGCCGACGGCCGCATCAGCGGTTTTCACGAAAAGCGGTCGGATGCGCCCACCATCCAAGGGGACCCCACTCAGATTTACGCCTCCATGGGAAACTACATTTTTTCGACAAGCGTGCTGCTGCGCGAATTATACGCGGACGCGCAAAATGAAAACAGCCATCACGATTTCGGGCGCGACATTTTACCTGGACTCATCGGGCGCGCGGACCTGTTCGCTTACGATTTTCAAACTAACCGGATTCCAGGCGATCCGCCCGAGCAGCTGCCTTACTGGCGCGACGTGGGGACGCTGGACGCCTACTATGAAGCGAGTATGGATTTGCGCGCGCCGCTGCCCGCCCTGAACATGTATAACCGCCAGTGGCCGCTGCGCACCGCGGGGTATTTCGATCCACCCGCAAAGTTTGTGTATCACGAAGGCGGACGGCCTGGCAGCGCGTTCGATTCGATAGTGTCCGGAGGCTCCATTATGATCGGGGGCACGGTGCGGAATTCGGTCATCGGGCGCGGCGTGCGCGTGCTGTCCGGCGCGCAGGTGGACGATGCCGTGGTGTTCGATAATTGCGTGATCGGCCGCCGCGCCAAGGTGCGGCGCGCGATTCTCGACAAGAACGTCCATGTTCCCGACGACACCTGCATCGGCTGCGACCTGGATCAAGATCGCAAGTTATATCATGTGACCGAGAGCGGCATTGTGGTTGTGGAAGGGCATCGCTCAAGGGTGGACATCGCATCGATGCTCGTGTGACAATATGAGAGGTTCATCGTTGGACTCCCCCGCCAACACGCAAGTTTTCCGCAGGGCGCGTAGCTCAACTGGCAGAGCAACTGACTCTTAATCAGTAGGTTGTAGGTTCGATTCCTACCGCGCTCACCACTAAAAATAAAGGACTTAGCGATTCAGTCCTTGGCGTTCCTACGATATGCTTCGGTGACCCCGTGATCGGCCGGACAGATTGCACTCTTGACTGGAGTCTCTTTCAGTGAAACAATAGTTTTCAGCAAACGCTGAAAATGGTTTCGATGCTGAAAGAGTCGGGGTTGGTCCAGACCGCCATTGAGAGCCTCACAGAGGTTCTGCGCGAGGTGCCGTTTCTCTCCGAATCCTCTTTGCGGCCAGAACGGTTTCCGAAAGATCCGAGAGCCGACTTCATCCTCTCCATTCAAACCGAATCTGGAAAGTCTCAGAAGCAGGCCCGGCGCCTGGTTTGCGAAGTGAAGTCCAGTGGTCAGCCGAGGATTGCGAGAGAGGCCTGCTTGACTCTGGCCGAATTCGCCAGGAAGGATCAGCGCGCCTACCCGGTCTTCATTGCTCCCTACGTCTCGCCGGCCGCTGCCGAGATTTGCGATGAGTACAACGCCGGGTACCTCGATTTTGCTGGAAACTGCCGCCTTGCCTTCGATTCGGTATTTATTCGGAAGGAGGGGTTCCCCAACCCGACTGCCGCCACTCGGGACCTGCGATCACTCTACTCACCGAAAGCAGAACGGATTCTGCGCGTGCTACTCGCGTCCGGTCCCCGAATGTGGCGCACCCAGGAATTGGCGGACGTGGCCCAAGTAAGTTTGGGTCAAGTAGCCAGCGTCAAAAAGCTTCTATCGGATCGCGAGTGGATCGAATCAAGGCCAGCGGGTTTCGGACTCTCGGGCTACGCTTTTGGCTCCCCTGAAGGCAGCGGGAATTTCAGCAGTCAGGGTTATGGCTTCGGTTCAGGTTCTGGGGCCGGAAGTGGAAATGGCAGTGGGTCCGGTGATGGAACGTCTGGGCCGGTGCAAGTAGCGGCTCTACCGTTGCTCGCGGAATGGGCACGGGCATATCGGCCTGAGCGTAGTTCCACTTCCGAGTTCTACTCGATCAAGCCGGTCCCTGAACTAGAGGCAGCACTCACCGATCTCGCAAAATCCGGAAAGAAACAGGTCGCCTTCACCGCCTTCTCTGGAGCGGCACGCCTGGCTCCCGCTGTTCGCTATCAGCGCGCCACCGCTTACGTCACCGACGGTGTTACCGCAGTCGCGGAAAAGCTGGCGCTGAAGCGCGTTAGCTCCGGCGCGAACGTAACGCTAATCGAACCTTACGACGATGGCGTGTTCTTTGGCACCAGCGAGCTGGCGGGTGCGCCGGTTGTTTCCCCAATCCAGATCTACCTGGACTTGATGCAAATCAAGGGCCGCGGGGAAGAAGCGGCGGCTGCGATCCTGGAGGAGGTCATCAAGCCTCTATGGCGGTAACATTTCGCGATTACTCCGGCGATCTCGTCGAGGCCGCCCATTCCGTGCTGCTCGAACTCGTCCGTTTATTGGGCG
>CAMAUG010000207.1 GCA_945861255.1 Candidatus Sulfopaludibacter sp. SbA3 | reverse complement strand
CCACCCAATCGTTCATGCCGATATCGAGATCCGTCAGCATCAACACAGGGGTTTGGAAACGCTCCGCCAAATCGAACGCATTGCGCGCGAAATCGAAGCATTCCGCGGGATTCGCCGGAAACAACAATATGTGTTTCGTGTCGCCATGGGAGGCGTAGGCGGCCTCCAGAAAATCGCCCTGCTGCGTACGCGTCGGCATACCGGTCGATGGACCTACGCGTTGCACGTCGATCACCACGGTTGGAATTTCAGCGTAATACGCCAGCCCCAGCAATTCATTCATCAGCGAGATACCCGGACCGGAGGTGGACGTAAACGCCCGCGCGCCCGTCCAGGATGCGCCGATCACCATGCCGATGGCGCCCAGCTCGTCTTCGGCCTGCAAGATACAGTAGTTGTTGACGCCGGTTTTCTTATCCTTGCGGTAATGTTCGCAAAACACCTTGAAGGCGTCCATGCAAGATGTCGACGGCGTGATGGGGTACCAGGCCGCCACCGTGGCTCCCGCGTACAGGCATCCCAGGGCCGTGGCGGTGTTGCCGTCGATCAGGATCTTGCCGCCATTTTCGTCCATCTTTTCCAGGTGGAACGGCAGCGGGCATTCAAAGTGTTGTTTGGCGTAGTCGTAGCCCAGTTTCAGCGCCTTCACGTTCGATTCGCGAAGAGCCTTCTTCTTGGAATACTTTTCGTCCAGCAACTGCTCAACCACGGCCATATCCACATCGAGAATCGCCACAAGAGCGCCTGCGTAGGCGATGTTCTTCATCAGCACACGCTCGCGCGGTTCCTTGAACGCCTCATTGCACATGCGCGCGAACGGGACGCCCAGAAAATTGATGCCGTCGCGATTCAGACTTGGGTCCAAGGGCCAGGAGGAATCGTACAACAGATACCCGCCGTCCCGGACTTCCTTCACGTCGCGCTCGTAAGTCTGCGCGTTCATCGCCACCATCAAGTCATAATCCAGAGCGCGGGCCGTGTAACCGTCTTTGCTCACGCGGATTTCATACCACGTGGGCAGTCCCTGAATATTGGATGGAAACAGATTCTTGCCGGAAACGGGAATGCCCATGCGGAATATGGCCTGCATCAGCAGCCCGTTGGCGCTGGCCGATCCGGTTCCGTTTACGTTTCCAAGCTTGAGCGCGAAATCGTTTACGCGGGTACGTAAGAGCTGGTGCACGCTTCTCTCCCTGCGTAAGAAATGAGGAGTTCAAACTTCTGCATGTCCCAAGCCGAAGTGGGGCAGCGCTCCGCGCAAAGCCCGCAGTGTACGCAGAGATCCTCGTCTTTCAACATCAACCGTCCGGTCTGGGGCAACGGCGCGGAGGCATACAGTGCCTGATCCAGGTTCACCGCCGGGGCCGACAACCGCTCGCGAATTTCCGATTCCTCGCCGTCCCGCGCGATGGTGAGGCAGAGCATGGGACAAATATCGATGCACGCGTCGCATTCGATGCACAGCTTCGGCGTAAATTCCGTTTCCACATCGCAGTTCAAACAGCGCTGCACTTCACGCGCGGTCTGCTCCGCATTGAAGCCCATTTCCACTTCGATGTTCAACTGCTCGAAGCGCTTCTTAAGATCGACGTGCTTCATCCTCTGGCGCGGCGACGGGTTGTAGTCGTTGTGATAGCTCCATTCGCTGAGTCCCATTTTCTGGGTCACCAGATTCACGCCGTCGGGAGGGCGCTCCGTGAGCGGCACGCCCTGGCAATGGTTATGAATCGAGATGGCCGCAGCGTGGGCATGCGCGACGGCCCAAATAATATTCTTGGGCCCGAACGCCGAATCGCCGCCGAAGAAAATGCCGGGCCGCGAGCATTGCAGTGTGGTCGCGTCCACCACCGGCATGCCCTCTTTGTCGAACTCGATGCCCAATTCGCGCTCGATCCACGGAAACGCGTTTTCCTGTCCGATGGCCAGAATTACATCGTCACAAGGAATCACAACCGTGTCGATGACTTTGGATTTTCTCGCGTCCGCGTCCCATTCCAGGCGCTCAAACTCCATGCCCGTCAACACACCGTTTTCCACCACGAAGCGCGTGGGCGCGTGATTGATAATGATCTCGATGCCTTCTTCTTCGGCATCTTCCAGTTCCCACGGTGACGCTTTGAAGTAAGCGCGTGGGCGGCGGGCCATCACTTTGATGTCTTTCCCGCCCAATCGCCGGGAAGACCGGCAGCAGTCCATGGCCGTATTGCCGACGCCGATGATCAGCACTTTCTCGCCGATTTTGTCGATGTGGCCGAAGGTGATGGACTCCAGCCAATCGATGCCGATGTGAATGCGGTCCGTGTCGTGGCGTCCGGGGATTTCCAGATTTTTGCCGCGCGGCGCGCCACTGCCGACGAATACGGCGTCGTGGCCTTCGGCAAGCAACACCTTCATGCTCTCGACGGGTGAGTTATAGCGAATGTCGACGCCCATGTCGAGAATGGCGCCGGTTTCTTCTGCCAGCACGCTTTCCGGCAAACGGAAGGACGGAATATTGCTCCGCATCAAGCCGCCGGGCTTGTCGTATTTTTCGTAAATCGTGACACTGTAGCCGAACGGCATCAAATCATTCGCCACGGCCAGCGACGCCGGTCCCGCGCCGATGCAGGCGACACGCTTTCCGTTCTTTTGTTGCGGAGCCTGCGGCAACAGGTCCGTGACGTCGCCTTTCAAATCCGCGGCCACGCGCTTCAGGCGGCAGATGGCGACAGGCTTACCATCGACACGTTCTCGCCGGCATGCCGGCTCACACGGACGGTCGCACGTGCGCCCCAAAATTCCGGGAAACACATTCGACTCGCGGTTCAGCATGTAGGCGTCCGTGTAACGCCCCTGTGCGATTAACCGTATATATTCCGGAACGTTGGTGTGCGCCGGACACGCCCATTGGCAATCGACGACCTTGTGGTAATAGGCCGGATCACCCGTATTTGTCGCTTTCAAACTGCCTCCCGGGGGAAGATCTAAACAGGAACTACCTTTTTGTATTGTACAACTTGCGAGGCCTGAAAAGCTTGATCTTCTTGCATGGTGTTGTAAGATGAGACTCTGTCATGTCTCTACAACACTACGTTTCGCTTGGAAAATCCGGCCTGCGCGTGAGCCCGCTGTGCCTGGGCGCAATGACGTTCGGCGAAGAATGGGGCTGGGGCACGACTCCAGAAGTCTCGGTGCGAATTCTGGATCTCTACATGGATCGCGGAGGCAATTTTATCGACACCGCGAATGGTTACACGAAGGGCCACTCGGAGACGATCATCGGCGGCCATCTGGGCCGGCTTTCCGCCAAGCGCGACCGCATGGTGATCGCCACGAAATTTTTCACCAACATGTACGCCGGCGATCCCAACGGGGGAGGGGCCAGCCGCAAAGCCATTGTCGAATCTTGTGATCAATCCTTGCGCCGCCTGCAGACGGATTACATCGATCTCTATTGGATGCACGCGTGGGATCGATTCACACCGATTGAGGAAACCATGCGCGCGCTGGACGATCTGGTGAGCGCGGGAAAAGTCCGCTACATCGGATTTTCAGACACACCGGCGTGGAAGGTGACACAGGCTCAGGTCACGGCGCTGCTGCGCGGCTGGACGCCGCTGATTGCCTTGCAGTTGGAATATTCGCTGATTGAGCGGACCATTGAAGGCGAGTTGATTCCAGCGGCGCTGGAGCTGGGTCTGGGCGTCACGCCCTGGTCGCCGCTTAAGTCTGGCGTATTGAGCGGCAAGTACACGCGCGAGAACGCGGCGCAATCGAATCCGGGCCGGGGTGCGCGCGTCGTGAACAATTTAAACGAACAGACGTTCCGTATTCTGGACGTGCTTGGCAGCGTCGCGAGAGAAGTGGGGAGCACGCATGCGCGCGTCGCGTTGAGCTGGGTGCAGGCGCGGGCGAGCGTCGCCTCCACCATCATCGGCGCGCGCACGCCGGAGCAACTGGAAGACAACCTGGGCGCGCTGGATGTGAAATTGACGGCGGCGCAGGCGACGGCACTTGAAGAAGTCTCCCGGCCGAAACTGAATTTCCCGTTCGATTTCGTTCGCAACGTGGGAACGTTCGGCTACAACGGCGCAACCATCAACGGTGAAACATTTCTGACGAATCCGCTGGGGCCGAAGAACGACGCTGAGCGGTTTTGATTCAAAGCTATTCACTTTGCGCGTTGCGGTTGGAGACGAAGAACTCTCCTGTCCAAGTCCGGTCCGTTGAAGCACTTGTCTCTCAGATGAGCTTTTTAAATTCGTCCGGCCGCCCTGAACAAACGACCGTATTTCAGCGATTGATCGTGGAGGGATCGACGCACGATCAACGGCGGCGCGGCCGGATCTCGAAATTCACACCTTCTTGCGCTTGAAGCTGGGCTAGGACGCCGAACAGGTTCTTAGCTGAAGGGTTGCCCTTAGGTCCGAACATCCGCATCAGGCTGTTGGCTGGGATGGATGTCGCTTCCTCCAATTGCCGAAAGCCGACCGTAGCGTTGATATAGTTGCGCAGAATCGCCCGGCCAGTCTTCTCGTCACCAGAAAGCATCAGTTCAATTGCTTCGCGCAGCAGCGCCTCACGGAACCGCGGTTCCTGTTGGGCGCGTTCGCGGATCGTTTCGCGAAAATCTTTGGTCAGTGCCATTGTGTTTTTCCTATGTCGTTCTGCTCCGGTAGTCGTCCCAATTCATCTTTGCCAAGCGGATGTCTTCTCGCTGGCGCTTCTTTGTGCCACCAGCGAGCAGAATCACCAATCGATGACCATCCCGTCCGAAGTAAATGCGGTAGCCGAAACCAAAATCAACCTTGTATTCGAGAACCCCGTTACCCACGGATTTGACGTTTGACAAGTTGCCGCCGGCAAGGCGCTCAAGCGCCGTTGCTATCTTTGCTCCGGCTTGAACGTTCAATGCACGCAGCCATCTCGTGAAAGGGCTGCGTCCGACAGCATCGAGGTATTCCCGAACGTCGAACACGATCTAATGATAACACATATGTTATCACTCTACGGGAGGAGGCGCCGCACCGGCCGCGAACCGATTATTTCTTCCCGAACAACTCCGCGTCGGAGCGGCGCACATAGTTGGCGTCTGCTTCGGCGGGGTCCAACGCGTTTCCTTTTTCGAACTCGCCGATTGCGATGCGTCCCAGGGCACCCGCCAATGCGTTTCCCGATGTCACGAATTCGACGCCTTCAGGAAGCGCCGCTTGCCAATCGGCGAGTTTCGCGACCTGCTCGTTTTGTACGCACCGCAGTTGGGCATCGTAGAGCGCGCCGTAGATTTCTCCACGCCGCGCGTCGATCGACACCGCGCGCAGCGGTCCCGTTCCGAACGATGCTAAGATGCGCAGGTTCGACAGTGCCACCACCTTGCGGTTGGTAGCTTCGGCCAAACCCTTGGCGGCCGTCAGGCTCACGCGCACGCCCGTGAACGAACCGGGGCCGGAGGCGCACGCGAATCCGTCCAATTGTCTGGCGGTCAGGCCGTGACGGTTCAACAATTCTTCAATCGCGCCGAAGATAACTTGAGCGAAGCCATCGGGTGCATGCAGCAAGACTTCTTCCATGACGCCCGTTCGATTGACCAGCGCGATGCTGCCGTGCTCGCACGTAGTGTCGATCGCCAGTATGATCACGGAACCAACTTGTATACGCGATCCAGCGTGTACGCCTTTCCGTTGGCGTTCAACAACGTCACGCGTAGGCTGAGCACAGCGGGAAACTTGCTCGCGATAGAACGGGGAATGGAAAGCGTCCCTTCCCTCCCCGTACCCACCACGCGGTAACCTTCGCCGTCCACCACCACCTCACCCATCCATTCGATCAGCAATGACCGCGTGGCGCGTGAATCGCGCTTGACCTTGATGGCGAACTTCGCCGGCTTCGAAAGCGAGAGCTCGGTTCCCTCCGGCGCAACCATTTCATAGGGAACCCGCAGCGGATTCTGCTCCACTTCCTGAATGGGGACAGGGCGCGAGTCGAATTTGTATGATCGGAGCATTCCCTCCTTACGGCCCTCGCGCGAGACACGGAGCACCCAGTCGTGCGTTTTGTCCGGCGGCTCCCCGGTGAAGTGCTCGCCGTTATACTCCTTGCCCCTGACGGTTTCGCCGTTGGCGGGGTTCATCCACAGCACGTCGTAGCCATGTTTCTCGACGGTCAATTCCACCAACCGCGGCGTCTCCAAGTAGACGATGTACTCCACTCCCTCCAGCGCCACGGCGCGCGCGCCGTCCACGTCGAAATATGGCTCCAGTTCCCAGTACCGGCTCTGCGACAGAAAATCAAACCATACCTTCATGTACGGTCCGGCTCCGGACGCCGGATATTGTCCGTTCATGGTGGCGTTCCACAGATCCTGCCGGGATTGAATTCCCGTGTTGACTCCGGGGAGTTGGAACAACTGATGTTCCACCGCTCCGATATCCACGTTCGGGGTTCCGTACACGCGCAGATTCACCCAACCGTCGCCGATGGTGGGTGCGGATGTCACCGACGCCATGGCGGCGCGGGGGCGCGCGTACGCGTCCAACTTCTGGATCCACTGCCCCACTTGCTTGGCCACGGCGCGTCCATGCGGAATCTGCTCGAATGCGCTGACGCCCGCCCAGGTAATATTAAACGCCGAAAACCGAGCCACCATATCGGTCACCCAGCGCGCGCTCTCGTCGCTGCCGGGCGATGCCGGAAGCGCCGCCAGCACCAGATCCGCGACCATGCCTTGCGCATTGATCGCCCGCACGCGTTCCGCCGCTTCCGTTAAGTCGATCCCCGGTTCAAGAGTGACGCGCAAATGGGTATAGGATTCACCCGCCCGCTGCGCCACCACGCGGTCGAAATCGGCTCGAGGGATTGCCGCGAAACGGTCCACAGGCGCCGCCATCCACAAATGCGGCTTGGCGTTCGCGGTAGCGAAATGATGCGCATTGGCGTTGCGCACGAACCCCGGCGCGCCCGACTCGGTGGCGCCCAGTTGCCCCGTCGCTCCGTCCAACCGCGCGATGCTGCTGGTCAACTTGTAATCCCACACGCCCGCCTCTGTGGGTGCAAATCGCAATACCAGACGCCGTTCGCCAT
>CAMAUG010000206.1 GCA_945861255.1 Candidatus Sulfopaludibacter sp. SbA3 | reverse complement strand
CGGATCTGTTCCGCGCCCAACTTCCCGGTTTCCGACATGCTGATGATCACTTCCCAGCATCCCGCCTCCTCCTTCAGGCCCGTCTTGTGTTAGAAACAGGCTCCTCTTCAGGCCCGTCTTGTATTAGATAAGAGTGTTAGTGCCCGAGTGTAGCACGCATGCGGGATAATAGAACCTTTCCCATGTCCGCCGAGGCGTCCGCCCCTCCATCCACGCCGCTCATGCGCCAGTATCACGGCATCAAGCAACAGGTGCCCAACGCGCTGCTGATGTTCCGGCTCGGCGATTTCTATGAATTATTCTATGAGGACGCCGTAACCGCGGCGCGCGAATTGGAGATCACGCTCACCTCCCGCAACAAGGAGAAGGGCACGCCCATTCCCATGTGCGGCGTGCCGCATCATTCCGCTGAAAACTACATCGCGCGCCTGACGCAAAAGGGCTACCGCGTGGCCATTTGCGATCAGATGGAAGCGCCTACCGCCGCCACCAAGCTGGTGAAGCGCGCAGTCACGCGCATCGTGACTCCCGGCACCACCATGAACGCGAGCATCTTGCGCTCGCATGAGAACAATTACCTGGGCGCCGTGATGCCGCGCGAAACGCGCGCGGGCTTTGCTTACGTAGATGTAACCACGGGCGAGTTTCGCGCCACTGAGCTGGACCTGGCGGAAGTGCCGGCTGCGTTCGAAACGCTGAACGTGCGCGAGGCGCTGGCGCCGGCGGCGTCGCGCGAGCGCTTCCCGTGTCTGCGTACCGATGTGGACGATTGGGTCTTCGGCGCCGATTACGCCGCGCGCAGCCTGTGCGATCACTTCCATTTGCTTTCGCTAGACGGATGCGGCTTGGAGGGGCGCCCGCTGGCGGTAGGCGCCTGCGCCGCGCTGCTGCATTACTTGAGAGACACGCAGCGCGCTTCGCTCGATCACCTGGAACGCCCCTCGTTCTATAACCGCGCCGACGCCCTGGTGCTGGATGCAACCACCGTGCGCAACCTGGAATTAGTAGAACCGCTCTTCGCCGGAGAATCCAGGGATTCCACGCTGCTGTTTGTCTTGGATCGCACCCGCACCGGCATGGGCGGGCGTCTGTTGCGCCGCCGCCTGCTGGCGCCGTCCATTGATATGCCGGAGATCGAGCAGCGCTTGAACGCGGTGGAAGAACTGTACGGCGCAACAATCTTGCGCTCCGAAATCGGAAAGGATCTGGCCTCCATTCTCGATCTGGAGCGACTATTGTCGAAGATCGGCGTCGCCAGCGCCGGGCCTCGCGACGTGGCGGCACTCGCCCGTTCGCTCGCCGTCGTTCCCTCGCTCAAGAAGCGCCTCGCGGACGCGCGGAGTGGACGATTGGCCGAAATCTTGGGCAATCTCGATGAAATCGCGGAGGTCCGCGACCGTCTGCTGACGTCTCTGGCCGATGAACCACCCGCGATTCTCACCGACGGCGGCGCGATTCGCGACGGCGTCGATCCGCGTCTTGACGAACTTCGCGACATTTCACGCAATAGCAAAACGTACTTGGCGCAGATCGAGCAGCGCGAACGCGCGCGCACCAACATCGCGTCGCTCAAGATCCGCTTCAACAACGTCTTTGGATATTACATTGAGATCTCCAAAGCGAACCAGCACCTTGCGCCTCCCGATTACCAGCGCAAGCAGACGCTGGTGAACGCCGAACGCTTCACCACGCCGGAGTTAAAGGAACTGGAAGGCAAGATTCTTGAGGCCGAAGACAAAATCCTGACGCTGGAACGCGAGATCTTCGAGCAGCTTCGCGCACTGGTCGCGGCCCACGCCGTGCGCATCAAGGCCACAGCGGCGGCCATCGCGGAACTCGACTCGACCCTCGCGCTCACTGAGGTGGCCGTCGAGAATCGCTACACGCGGCCCCGGTTTTCAAGCAGCGGCGAAATGAAAGTGGTCGCCGGCCGCCACCCCGTGATTGAGAAACTGACGGAGAAAGACGCGCAGCGCTTCATCCCCAACGATATTTATTTTCACCCCGATACCCAGTTCATCGCGGTGATCACGGGGCCGAACATGGGCGGCAAGTCCACCTATCTGAGGCAGGCCGCGCTGCTTTCCATCCTTGCGCAAATGGGTTCGTTCGTTCCCGCCGAATCCGCTCTGCTGCCCATAGTGGATCGCGTGTTCACCCGCATCGGAGCGTCGGACAATCTGGCTCGCGGCCGTTCTACATTCATGGTGGAGATGACTGAAACCGCGGTCATCCTGAGCACCGCGACGCCGCGCAGCCTCATCGTGCTTGATGAGATCGGCCGCGGGACCTCCACGTACGACGGTCTGGCACTGGCATGGGCCGTGGTCGAGCACATCCAGAAACACATCCGCGCGAAAACGTTGTTTGCCACGCACTACCATGAACTCACGGAGCTGGCGTCTCTTTTGCAGGGTGTGCGTAACCTGCACGTGTCGGTAAAAGAATCCGGCGATCAAATTCTGTTCCTGCGCCGCGTGGAGCCGGGCGCAGCCGATCGCAGCTACGGCATCGAAGTGGCGCGTCTGGCCGCCCTGCCCATCAGCGTGATCGAGCGCGCGCGCCAGATTCTAGCCACGCACGAATCGGCCGAACTCACCGTCACTGAAGAACTGTCCGGCGCCGCGCCCGGACCGTTGCAGATTCAACTCTTCGAACCGGTCAACGGCCAGATCGCCGAACGCATTCGCGGACTCAAACTGGATGAACTGCGCCCCATCGAAGCCTTGCAATTGTTGAGCGAACTACAAAAGGAACTGAAGCGATGACGCCGGCACGCCGCGCACTCCCCGCCAATCATGCGCGCGCCGCCCACCACACCGGCTACTACCGGGCCGGCTCGCTCCGCGCCCGCGGAGAACGCATCCCGCGCTACCGAGCCGCGACCGTGAGGGAGCGGAGATGATTGTCGCCGGCGTCATGAGCGGCACGTCGCTAGACGGCATTGACGTTGCTCTTGTCGAAATCCGCCACACCAAGACACGCCATCACATCAAACCTCTCGTCTTCCACTCCGAACCCTATCCTAAGGCCGTCCGTGAAGCGCTACTCGCCATCTCCAGCGCGATGACGCACACCGCTACCATCTCGCGGTTGCACTTCCTGCTTGGCGAACTGTATGCCGAAGCGGTTCTCAAGGCGTCCAAGCGCCACCGCCCGGTGCTCATTGGCATGCACGGCCAGACCATTTTTCATGAGGGCACGCCGGTGGAGTATCTGAACCATCGCGTCGCCAGCACGCTGCAGATCGGCGATCCGTCCATGGTTGCCGAGCGCACCGGCATTTACACCATCTCGAATTTCCGCGAGCGTGACATCGCCGCAGGCGGCCAAGGCGCGCCGCTGGTTCCTTACGTCGACGCGCTGCTGTTCCGTGACCGGCGCATCGGCCGCGTAGCGCTCAACATCGGCGGCATCGCCAACATCACCGTGATCCCGCGCGCGGCGCAACTCGATGACATTATCGCTTTCGACACTGGTCCCGGCAACATGGTGATCGATGCACTGGTCCGCCACATGACCGCGGGCAAGCAGCAATATGACCGCAACGGCGCCATCGCCCGCGGCGGCAAAGTTCATCCGCGCCTGCTCGAAGCCATGCTGCGCGATCCCTACTTCACCAGGAAACCGCCGAAATCCACCGGCAGGGAGCGCTTTGGCCAGGAATTCGTCAGCGGCCTCATCGCGACGGGTATCGGCGTGGAAGACCTCATCGCGACGGCCACCGAGTTCACCGCGCGCTCCATCGCGCTCGGGATCGGGCAAACCAGCGGGAAGGCGCGCGAGCTGATCGTCTCCGGCGGCGGAGTCCACAACAAGTTCTTAATGCGCCGGTTGGCGGACCTATTGCCGGACCTCCGCGTATGCATCAGCGCCGATTTCGGCATTGATCCGGACGCGAAGGAAGCCATCGCGTTCGCAGTACTCGCCTACGAGTTCATCGGCGGCCGCGCCGCCAACCTGCCGTCCGCCACCGGCGCGAGGCGTAAAGTGATGCTGGGCCGCGCGACGCCGGCATGTTGATGGGGCCGGGCCACGCCTGCCCTCCGGTAACGGCGCGCCGCCACCAGCCGGTGTTTCTGGACATCGTCGAGAATTTCGCGAATGTAGCTTTTCACGGCTTCATCATGCGCGATCCTCCGCGTGATGCATTCATGCCGGTGATGCAACCAGCAGAAAGCAGGAGGGTAAATTCCACGACGAAGCGGTGACCGGCAATCGCCGCCGGACGGATTCGTCTAGCGCTCTTCCAGGTGCTTGAGGCGGGCGTCCAGCACTTCCTCGACCCGCCGCAACTCGGCGCGCCACAGATCGCGCAGGTCGTCGAGACGCTTCTCGATGGAAGCAAACCGCTGATAGATCGCATCGAACTTCGCGTTGATGTACGCCATCAACACACCGAATAGTACGGCGTTGAATAGCATCGGGATGCCCAATACGAGATAGAGTTGTTGGTTGGTCATGACGTCATGCGCACTTCGCTATTTAGTGCGCGTCCAACGGTTTTATTCTCGCATGGATTTGCAACCGCAACCTACCACGACGGTGGCTGAAGTGCGGTCAATCCGGGAGCAGAATGATGGTCGTGTTTTTTCCGTCTGACCGGCTGCCGAACACGTAACCCAGAACTGGACCCCCCGCGAGTGCGGCAACCGCCGCCCACGCCACGGCTGCCGAGTTGTGGTTGACGGCCGCGCGGGCGAGTCCAACTCCACCGAAGAAGCCGGCCGCGGCGCCGACCGTGGTTCCGATCACTCGCCCACGCTTGCCTCGCCGCCGAACTTCCATCCCGACGATCTCTTCCCGCGGGATGGTTGCCGGACCTCGCTTGTAGCGGGGATGCAGGTCATCGGCCACCGTGACGGCCAATGCCGCCGTCTCGATCGAGCGAATGGTCACGCGTACACTGGAGCGGTCCTGTAGTTGCACGATGGCTTGCCGTCCCGATGCCACGGCACCGAGTTCATTCCATTTCAGACTGACCGTCGAGGGGGCGGCCTGCAAGGCACTCGTCAATAGCACGGGGAGCGTGAACAGGGCGAGGGTGTGTTTCATGGGTAGCCTACGATAGCACAACGATGCGGGTGCGAAGAGCCGGCTGGCAGGCGGTGGAGGCCGTCAGGCGCGCTTGGCTTCGTAGGCCGCGATGGCTTCTTCCTGCTGCTGGATGTAACCAAGCTCATCGACGCCTTCGAGCAGACAGTGCTTGGCGAACGGATCGATCGGGAACTCGATGGTGCGCCCGCCCGGCAACGTGACGGTTTGCGACGCCAGGTCGATCTTGATCTTGAGCCCAGGCCAGCGCAGCAATTCCGAGTGCACGTCTTGCGGAACGATCACCGGCAGCAATCCGTTCTTGAGCGAATTGCCGCGGAAGATGTCGGCGAACGACGAACTGATCACGGCCTTGAAACCGTACTGCGTCAACGCCCACGGCGCGTGTTCGCGCGAGCTGCCGCAACCGAAATTATCGCCCGCCACCAGGATCTGCGCGCCCTTGGCCTCAGGCTTGTTCAACACGAAATCCGGCTTGGGCGTGCCGTCGGCATTGTAGCGCCAATCGCAGAACAGATTGTCGCCCAACCCTTCCATCGACGTTGTCTTCAAGAACCGCGCTGGAATGATCTGGTCGGTATCGATGTTCTCGATGGGCAGCACCACCGTTTTGCTTTCGATCGTTTGAACCCGCATGTTACAGGCTCCTCACATCGGTCACAACGCCGGTTATTGCGCTGGCCGCCGCGGTCAGCGGACTCGCCAGGAACGTGCGCCCGCCTTTGCCCTGGCGTCCTTCAAAATTGCGGTTGCTCGTAGACACACTGTATTCGCCCGGTTCCAGTTGATCGCCGTTCATCGCCAGGCACATGGAGCAGCCGGCCTCGCGGAACTCGGCGCCCGCTTCGCGGAAAACCTTGTCCAAACCTTCGGCGATGGCTTGCTGTTTCACCTGCATGGAGCCGGGAACCACCAACATGCGAACGTTCGGGCTCACCTTGCGGCCCTTCATGATCGCCGCAGCCGCGCGCAAGTCCGAAATGCGCGAATTCGTGCAGCTTCCCACGAACACGACGTTGACTTTGTGTCCTGCCATCGGCGTCCCCGGTTTCAGATCCATGTACTTCAGCGCCTTTTCCAGATCCGCGCGCGCCTGCAAGTCCACCATGGATTCGGGCGTGGGAATCTTGCCCGTCACCGGGATGCCCATGCCGGGGTTGGTGCCGAAGGTGATCATGGGCTCCAGTTGATCGGCGTCCAGCACCAACTGCTTGGCGTACACCGCGCCCTCGTCGGTGGGCAACTGCTTCCAGCGAGCCAGCGCCGCGTCCCATGCGGCGCCCTTGGGCGCGAATTCACGGCCGGCCACGTACTCATAGGTGGTATCGTCCGGCGCGACTAGGCCTGCTCGTGCGCCGCCTTCAATCGACATGTTGCAGATGGTCATGCGCTCTTCCATGGAAAGCGCGCGAATGGCCGAGCCGGTGTATTCGAATACGCACTCCGTGCCGCCGCCGATGCCGATTCTGGCGATCACGGCGAGAATAATGTCCTTGGCGGTTACGCCGTTCTTGAGTGTGCCATCCACGCGAATTTCATAGGGCTTGGAAGGAACCTGCAGCAGGCACTGCGTGGCCAGAACGTGGCCCACCTGGCTGGTGCCGATGCCGAACGCCAATGCACCAAAAGCCCCGTGCGTGGCCGTGTGGCTATCGCCGCACACAATGGTCATGCCGGGCTGCGTGAATCCCAGTTCCGGCCCCACCACGTGCACAATGCCCTGCTTATCGCTTTTCAGATTGTAAAGACGGATACCGAACTCTTTGCAATTGTCTTCCAGTTGCTGCAATTGCGCCGACCCTGCCGGATCCATGATCAGCGGCAGTTCGCGCGAAGTGGTGGGCGTGGAATGGTCCATCGTCGCCACGGTCAGGTCTGGGCGGCGCACTTTCAACCCGCGCTCGCGTAAGGTGGAAAACGCCTGCGGCGTGGTCACTTCGTGGCACAGGTGCAGATCGATGTAGATCAGCGAAGGCGCGCCCGGCCGCTCGGCGACCACGTGATTGTCCCAGATTTTTTC
>CAMAUG010000205.1 GCA_945861255.1 Candidatus Sulfopaludibacter sp. SbA3 | reverse complement strand
GATGAAACGTGTGTAACGGTAATCGGCCAGCACGCGCCACCACTCGTTCACTTTGTAGGTGAACCCCTGATCGACTACGTGGTTTGGCTCGCTGACTTCGGCGCGGCCGGACATGGAGACCGAGTACGGAATGAATTGTGTTCCGCTGCGAGCTCTGCCGTCGAACGCGAAGTCCAGCGCGGCCGGACCGCTGTAGCGGTAGAAGATATACCCGCCGCGCATCTCCAGGCGCGGCGCGATGCGGCCGGTATAGGAAAATTCACTGACGGGAGTCGAAAGCCGGCGGGAATCGGACCAGGCCATATTATTGAGCCGCTCACTGTTGGTGTTGTTGTCGCCCGTGTTGATGCTGCGTTGCAGCGATGTGATGTTATCGCCGTGGATCGAGTCGTCAAACACCTGGTAGCCGAGTTTGTAATGCAGGCTCCAACTAGTGCGCGTGTAATCGACGCCACCGGTGACGCGGTTGGCCATCTGGTTGAGTGGCGCGATCACATAATACGGGTTGGCCCGCGCAAAGGATCCCCACGCGCTAGGCGCGCCGAAATACTCCGGCGAACGCGTGGTGAAGGCGACGCCATCCCGGCTGTTCCGGTAGTATTCGAAATTGAAGCGCAGATTGTTGCTGGCATGCACCAGCAGATTCAGCGATCCAAACTTGCGGACCGTGGCCCAGTCATGGTTCGACGTCAGGCCGTTTAAACCATTGGGGAGCGCTGCCAGATCGTTACGGTTCCAGTAATAACGAGTGTGGCGAAAGCCCGCGCGAAGATCGTAGAGGCCCTTCTTGCCGACCGTGAACTGCGTGGTGGCGAACGGATCACCACCCAACCCGCTGGTGGTCAGCGAGTAGTTGTCGGCAAAGCGATTCTCGCCCGCTCTGGCTTTTCCGAAGAGATTGAAGTCCAGCAGGCGCGGACCGCTGCGCAGGTTGAACAATTCGTCGAACTTTGGTTCATAGCCTTTTACGTCGGTGAAGCGATATCCGAAAGTGGCGGAACCTTGGTTGTCGAAGCCACCCATCGGGAAGGTTCGGGCCGTGTCTTGCGCGAGAGCGGCCGCGGCCAGCGCCAGCCACGCGGCTACCCGTAATCCGTCCACAAGATTCCAGCACGGCACCAGAGCCATCACCGAGCCGCCATGCGTCAGCATGCGGTGGCTGGCGCTTGAGCGCCCGCCGCGTGCGGACCACATGCTGACGCAGGGCGGCGCGGAAGCCCGGATCTCCGGAATCGCGGACCGATGACGGACCGCCGCATTTCTAATGCAGGAAGTTGGCATCGAAGTTCGATCCGTGAATGTTCGCGTGGCAACGCACGCACTCGCCACGCGTCTGAAAACCCAGCCGGCCGTGAGGAACGTTCACCGCGAACGGATCCACGTGGCACTGCAGGCACAAGAAGCGTTCTTCGCGCCGGGCAAGCAGCATCCGGTTCACGCTTCCGTGCGGTGTGTGGCAGATGGTGCAACCTTCCACCTTCACGGCGGAGTGCTCGAAGACGAAGGGGCCGCGTTTTTCCACGTGGCATTGCACGCATGTTTCCCATCCGCTCTGGCGCAGCGTGGCCCGGTTAGACGTGCCGTGCGGGCTATGGCAATCGGTGCACTTCATCGCGTTGAGCGATTTTACCCAGGGTGTGGGTGCTTGCCCGTCACACCGTATTGCGACGGACAGCGCCGGCAAAAAACGCGGGGATGTGGACCGTGCGACCACATTGCGCTCGATCGAGCTGAGGCAGGCCGCGGAAGCAGCGCACGTCGCGGCCGGCGCCGGCGGCTAACGCAGTTCCGTGGTCTTGCCGCCGATAATGATGCGCTCCACGCGCAGCTCGTCCGGATTGGTCCTGCTGGGGTAGCCGACAACGGTCGCTGCCGTGCCCGATTTGATATGATCCTTCTCCAAGCCGCGCGATTGCATCCGCGAGGGTGGAGCTAGCACCGCAGTCCAGGTCTTGCCGTTAGCGCCTTGCACTTGAATGCGGATGCTGGCGTGCGGATTGTCATACGACGATTCGCGAATGGTGCCGCTCAGGTTGAGCGTGTTCTTTTCGTCGTAGCCGGTCCAGCCGTGATGCGCCATCGCCGCCATTGCGGACAGGCAGCCTAGCGCGCAGAGCAGAAAAATACGCCGCTGTGTCATGCAAACCTCCTCGGTCACCACAATTCTACTCCGCTATGCCCGCACAAACAACCAGATCGCCATGCTGAAGCCCACGGCGATGACCACGCGGCGCACGGCCGCTTGCCCGATTCTGCGAGCGGCGCTGGCCCCCGCAAAGCCGCCGATGATGGAGCCCAATGCCATCAGGCCCACGTCGGGCCAGTAGACCATCCCCTGCTGAATAAAGTAAAGCGCGGCGACCACGTTCAGCGAGCCGGCGAAAACCGCTTTCAGGCCGTTCATCTGATGCATGTCCGTCATCCCCAAAATGCTGAACGAAGCCAGTATCAGAATGCCGATGCCCGCGCCGAAGTATCCGCCATAGACGCCGACCAGGAGTTGAAACGCCATCGCGCCGATCAACCACGACGTGGAGTGGTGCGCCTCCGGACGCGAACTCTTGAGACGGCGCTGAATCAGATTCTGAGCCAGGAACAACAGCGTTGCGAAGAGGATCAGGTAAGGAACCACTTGGTCGAAGACCTGGCTGGACGTGCGCCGCAAGAGCATGGCGCCAGCCAAGCCTCCGAACAAACCGGGGATTCCCACCAGCCACATCCGGGGTTGCACGGTGCGCAGCTCCCTTCGATATCCCAGCGCGCCGCCCACGGAGAAAGCGCACAGCGCGACCGTGCTGGTGGCGTTGGCGGTGATCGAATCGAGGCCCAGCCAGATCAGCGTGGGGAACGTCAGCAGCGTTCCTCCGGCAGCGAGTGCGTTGACGAGTCCCGCGGCGAGTGCCGAGACAAAGGCAACCACGCCATGAAGGAGGTCCACTCGCGGTTAACTCCTGAATCCTGGAGAGGCTTCGGGCCGCCCGGAGAGGTAGGTCATTGCCACTGATTATACGGCACGCTAGGTATGGCTCATTCTCGCACGGTCAGCGGCGGCTGGCCCGGAATCCGCCGCATCAGAGATTTCAGACATGACCCACTACCGGCGTTCCAGAACATGAAATATCGCGGTAAGCTGAGTTTGTGAACTACGCCTATTTTGACGCACCGATTGGAAGACTGTTGATCGCCGGAGATTCCGAGGCGGTCCGGCAAATTTCTTTCCCCGACCACGGGAAACCCGTCGCGCCCGAGCCGGGCTGGAGAGAATCGGCGGTGGGACCCGTGGCGGAGGCCATCCGGCAGCTGCGCGAATATTTCCGCGGCGCGCGAACGGAATTCGATCTGCCGCTTGCGCCGGAGGGCACGGCGTTTCAGCGGCGCGTCTGGCGCGCCTTGCAGGAGATCCCCTACGGCAAGACCTGGTCCTATGGTGAGTTGGCGAAGCGCATCGGGAACCCGAAGGCGTCCCGGGCCGTGGGCGCGGCCAACGGCGCGAATCCGCTGCCCATCGTGATCCCGTGCCACCGCGTTATCGGCGCCGATGGAACGCTCACTGGATTCGGTGGAGGCTTGCCGACGAAGAAAGCCCTGCTCGCGCTGGAGGCGGGGCGGGTAGTAGCGAAGGCCGCGAAGGCCGCGAAATCCGCGAAGGCTGGTTAAGCTCAGAGCACGCTCCCTGACGGCCGGCACGGCGTGCGGGAGTTCGACCTGCCGCGCCGCCGCTCGTGAACTTGCGCGGGTAATGAAGTTCGACCTGCCGAAGCAGCGACCGTCAGGGAGCGGTTGTTATTCGGCGATGGGTCCGTCGCTCACGGAGAGGGCGGTGATCATCCGTTCCTTGAAGCGCGATGCGGCGGAAGCGGCCGATTCCAGCGCCAGCCGGTAGATGGCCAGCCCCAGCACTCCGTCCGTCGCCAGCACCAGGAAGAACGCCTGCTCGCTTTCAAACGCGTAGCGCGCCAGATAGGCCAGCGCGATGGGCGCGAAGGCGATGGGATAGATGACGAAGAGCATGGCCTGGATGCGGCTGGCGGCTCCGGACCGGAAAGACGCGGCGGGGTTCACCGCACGGGCTTCGCGCACCGATTGCATGTTCCCCGCGCTCAATAGAAATAGGCTGGCCACGGCGGCCACCCCGAACGCCTCCGCCAGCCGCTGCAAGCCGAGCGGCATCCCCAACAAGGCGCAGACGCCTATCACAATGGAAATTTCGGCAAAGATGAAGAACATCGCGGTCAGGTTCTTCCCCACCAGCACGCGCGTGAAACTCACCGGCGCGAGGAAATAAAACTGGGCCGCGGAACGGTCGAAACCGAAGGCGTTCCAGAAACAAATTTCACTGAGCAGCAGCATGGAATAAACGCTGACCACGGTCAGGTAGTTGCGGAAGAAAAACGGCGTGATGCCGCGGTCCGGGATGGGGCCCATCTGGTAGCCGCCATAGCCTAAGGCCATGGGCAGCCAGATCAGCAGGCCAAAAGTGAAACCCATCAGGAACACGATCCGGAAGCGCGGCGAGCGCAATAGAAACCGGAATTCTTTTTCGATCAAGGCGCCTAAAGGATCTCGAAACAGCATCGAGGGCAGTCGGTAGAAGGCTTCCATGAATCCCGGGCCTGCATTCTTCCTGGACGAAGGCGCTCCGGCGGCGGTGGCATCGAACTTCATCGTGCGCGAGAACTGCCACCAACTGAAGGCGCCGGCGGCGGCAATCCAGCCCAGCAGCACGGCCCCGGATAGCAGCACGTCCTGGCCTTGCATGATGCGGGCCGACGCCGACCACGGCCATCCCCACCACGGCTGCCCCGCGAGCAACGCCAGAATCCGAAAACTACCCGGGCCGCGCCGTGTGAGCATCAACTGCGGCAGCGCAATGGAGAGTACCAACAGAAAAAACACGGCCTCGCGAATGCGCTTGCGTGCCAGTAACCGCCCCAGCAATTCGCGCAAACCGACTCCGATGAGCAGATTGAACAAAACGAACAGGAGCACGGCCCACGGCCACCATCTGGGCATTCCCGGGTTCAGCAACATGCCGGTAACCGCGCCGGTAAGGAGCAAGACCATCTCCACGCCGGAGCTGAGCCGCAGCAATACTTCCAGCGAAAACAATTCGAAATCCGGGATGGGATATGAGCGCAGTTTGCGCAATTCGAGAGAAGCGCCGGTGGTCGCCAGCAGTAAGGGGATCAACTGCCAGTACAGTAAGACCATCAGCAAGGCGGAGGGCAGGACGTTATGAATCATGATAACGTTGCCGGTTTCGCTGAAGACGCCCAGCAGTCCCAGAGCGGCGGCGGTCCACAGACCGTACCAGATGATGCCGACAGCCGCGCTCCATGCCACGCCGCCGCGCGGATAATAATTGCGGAGCGTTCTCCACTGGGCCCACAGGATGGTGCGCGCGTGAACCATCGGCGTGTCCTAAAGCCAGTCCAGCGTTTCCAGGGCGCGTCCGCCGCCCACGGTGCGCACGAAGGCTTCCTCCAGCGTTTCCTTGGTGCCTCGCAAGTCTTCCATGCGCCCTTCGGCAATCAGGCGCCCTTCGTGGATGATGCCGACGCGTTCGCACAGCCGCTCCACCACTTCGAGCACGTGCGAGGTGAGGAAGATGGTCGCACCGCGGCGGACCTGTTCCAGCAGGATGTCTTTCATCAGACGCGCGCCCACGGCGTCCACGCCCTCGAAAGGCTCATCCATCAGAAACAGCTTCGGCCGGTGGATCAAGGCGGCCGCCATGGCGACGCGCTTGCGCATGCCCTTGGAGTATTCCGCGATCAACTTGCGCGGCTCATTGCCGAGCTCGAACAAATCCATCAGTTCGGTGGCTCGCGTTTTCGCCGTGGAGCGGTCCAGGCCGTAGATACGTCCCGCGAACTGGATGAACTCCGCGCCGGTCAGGTGGTCGAACAGCAGGGATTCGTCGGGAACCAGGCCGATCTGCTTCTTGATCTCCAGCGCGCGTTCAGGCATGGGCATGCCCAGGAGTTCGATTTCGCCGGAGGTGGGCGGCGCCAGGCCCATCAACATCTTGACCGTGGTAGTCTTGCCCGCGCCGTTGGGACCCAGAAAACCGAAGAAGCAACCTTGCGGTACGCTGAGCGTCAGCCCATCCACGGCGGCTTTGCCACCGTAAACTTTCCGGAGGTTCCGGATTTCGATTGCCGCGATTGCGTCCCCCATGCGATCTCCTTCATGGTAGCGGAGACACGAGGCGCGGCGGGAATCGCCGGTGGCGTTGCGCTGGTGAGCCGTTTTTTTCACGGTTGCACCACGCTTACGGAAGTGCACCGCTCCCTGACGGTCGCGGCTCAGTACCGGCTTGCGAGCCACGACTGTCGGGGAGTGGTCTACGCGAACGCCTGAAGTCCTGACTTAGTAAGAGCAGCTCAGGGGAGCATGCTCAAGATCCGATTCGGGATCGGGAGCGATCCGCTGCGCGCTGGAAGCCGCTTCAGACCACGCCTCGAGCAGCGTACCCAGCAAGCGCTCGACTTCGGCCAACGGCGGGTCCACCTGTTGCACGTTGGCTTCGGTCAGGCGCTCCTGGATGTAGACGTAGAGTGCCGCCAGACTGCCGTGGATCTCGGGCGAGGCGCCGGGATCGAGCGAATGCAAC
Organism: Candidatus Sulfopaludibacter sp. SbA3; assembly: GCA_945861255.1. Classification (GTDB taxonomy): domain Bacteria; phylum Acidobacteriota; class Terriglobia; order Bryobacterales; family Bryobacteraceae; genus Palsa-187. Next base: position 484 of record CAMAUG010000205.1, on the reverse strand, counting down.
AACTCGCTGACAATGCCGGAGGCCTTGCTCACGCATCGCGCGCGTTCGCGGATTTCGCCGTTGCGAAGATGGACGCGCGCGGAGGCGGTGGCGTCCAGCGCCGCCCTGTATAGGATGCACACCAATTGAAGGGGGTCTGCATGGAGAACTTCGTTTTCCAGATAGGTATCGTAAATAGGTTGTGTCATGCGAGCCGGGATCAGCTTTAAGTGATCTCTTCGGCCAGGCGCAGCACATGTTCAGCGGGAATTTGCCGAATTACTTGACGGGTATCGCGATTCACGATGCGAACTACAGCGCGGTGGGTGGCGCGGTCCAGGATGAACGTCAGCTCGTTTTCCTGGCCAAACAGCTCCGCGGCATTCACGGCGCGGACCGCATGGATTAGGGCTCGCTGTTCCACGGGAGCGGGCGGCGGCGCGGCCGTCTGCGCGGGCAGGGCCGCGGGATCCGACAGTCTATTGGCGGATGAAATATCCATAGT
>CAMAUG010000204.1 GCA_945861255.1 Candidatus Sulfopaludibacter sp. SbA3 | reverse complement strand
AAGGGGAAACTGCGCGGTTCGTAGTCCCATGGAATGCGGTAAAAATCGAGCAAGTGCGCAAACATCTCCTCGCTGGGGTGTCCGAACACGGCGCGCTGAACATGGGCGGCACCGGCGGGCGCTATGCCGTGGCGCGCCAAACGAAGGCGGGTTTCAAACTGAATTTCACTCGCGGCGGCCTGCGTCAGCAGACCCCGCTCGCTTAACCGCCGCGCGGCCGTGGCGATGACCTCGGCCGCGTGGGGCGGATCCAGCGTCGCCGTATTCAGTGCGATATCGAAGCCCGCGGCCGGCGTGCGGCCAAAGCGGACCTTTCGCAGGCGCTTCGCCTCTGTGTGCATCTCCGCGATCCGGGCCTGCGCTGCGGGCCTCTCCAGCCGTTCGTCCAGCATTACGTTGCCCGTCCGCACGGCGGCGGAGGCAGTAATCCACACGCTCAGTGCCAGCGGCATGGAGCGCGTCAACTGCTCCGCGCCATCGACGGCGATCACCATGTGGTGCGCGGTGGCCAGGCGCGCCAACACGGAAGCCACCGCTGGCTTCCAGGCTTTATCCGGGATGGTGGCCGGACCGAATTCCTCGTTGAGCCATTGCGTCAGCCGCGATTCAGTGACCAGATCGAAGCCCAACATCTGCGCCGCCCCGTGCGCCACCTCCTCCCAACGCGATGCGGGCTCGCCTGAAATCGTCAACAGTGCCATTGTGTAATAGCAGGATACCAGCGCCAGTCATGCATACAAGAGACATCCGGCGGCGCGATATGATTAGGAATATGTTGGAGTGCCCCCGAGGATGAACAGCGCGGGATGGTTGTTCGCCGCTATAGCCAGTGCGGGCCTCGGCGTTGTCGCGCAATATTTCCCGTACGATACCGACGCGCCGCAAAGCGCTGAAGAAATAGAAAAGACGCGGAAATACTACGCCGACGCCTATACTCCGCCGTCGTCCGGCCCGGAAAAAGCTCCTACCGAGTACGAGACCAGATATTTACAAGTCGCCAAACAGGCGGCTGAGACCTTCGATATCGAAGGTCAGGTGAAGCGCTTCGCCGAGCAGTACCGGCTGCAACGTGGGGCGGTGCTGGAAATCGGTTCCGGACGTGGATATTTGCAGGACGTTGCAGAGAACTACACTGGCCTGGATATCTCGTCCAACGTCGCACGCTTTTACCACAAGAAATTCGTGCAAGGCTCCGCCACGGCCATGCCGTTTGCCGACGACAGCTTCGACGGGGCGTGGTCCATCTGGGTGCTGGAGCACGTGCCCAATCCCGAGCACGCGTTGACGGAGATCCGCCGCGTGATGCGCGACGGCGGCGTGGTCTTTCTGTCACCCGCCTGGGACTGCACGCCCTGGGCGGCGGAAGGCTACGACGTTCGCCCGTTCTCCGATTTTGGTCTGCGCGGTAAGCTGATCAAGGCGAGTCTCCCGATCCGCACCCACCCGCTGTTTGCCATTACCGAACGTGTTTCCAACCGTGCGTTGCGCAGTCTGGCGTCCCGTATGGGCGGACCGACCAAATTCCGCTATCGCAAATTGGAGCCCAACTACAAGGTGTACTGGCAGCCGGACAGTGACGCCGTCAACCGCCTGGACCGCTACGAGGCCATGCTATGGTTCCGCAGCCGCGGCGACGAATGCTTGAGCTGCGATGGAGACATGGGTAATGTATGGATGCCGTCCGCGCCCCTGGTTGTCAGGATTCACAAATCGAGCGGTGAACCTCGATAATCCGCACGATCTAGCTAGGCCGCCGTCTTGTGCGTCATTCGGTCTTGTGCGCCTTGATGGCCTCAGGTGAGCGACCCACTCCCAGTTTGCCGGAGGGTGCTGGAGGCCTCTTGTGGCGTCCACAACCCGCCCGCCCGACTCAGTACTCAGTGATTCACCCTATCTTGGTGAAATGAAGCGCGATATTACACAACTCTTACAATCCCGGCCGGGTTTCCGGGGTACTTTGAGAAGACTGGAGTTCACGTGAGCGCATACACCCTCCCCCTACCCCAAGGCCGGACGCTAAATTGGCCGACCGCGTTGGTCCTGGTACTTCTTCACATTGGCGCGGTAGCGGCTCTGTTCATGTTCAGTTGGAAGGCGCTCCTGGTGACCGCCGCTTTGCACTGGATGGCCGTCGGTTGGGGCATCAGCCTGGGGTATCACCGGCTGCACACGCACCAGTCTTACCAAACGCACAGGTGGATTGAATATTGGTTTGCGATTTGCGGCACGCTGACCCTGGAAGGCGGCCCGATCTTTTGGGTGGGTACGCATCGCATCCATCATGCCAAGTCCGATCAGCCGGGCGATCCGCATTCGCCGCGCGAAGGCGCGTTTTGGGCGCACATGGGCTGGATTCTGCTCGGCGAAACCAACCACAACAACACGAAGCTGATGGCAAAGTATACGCCGGATCTGGCCAAGCATCGCTTTTACCTGTGGCTGAACAGCTACCACTGGGTTCCGCTCGCGCTGTTAGGCGCGGCGTTGCTCGCTTGGGGTGGACTGCCGATGTTCTTGTGGGGCATCTGCCTCCGCGTGGTGTACGGCTTGCACGTGACGTGGTTCGTGAATTCCGCGGCGCACCTGTGGGGCCGCCGCCGTTTTGACACGCACGACACGTCGCGCAATAACTGGTGGGTTGCGCTCCTGACGTTCGGCGAAGGCTGGCACAACAACCATCACGCGCATCCCACGTCGGCGCGCCAGGGTCTGGCGTGGTATGAATTCGATCCTTCCTGGATCACGTTGAACCTGATGAAGCGCTTCGGCTTGGTCTGGAACATCCGCGCCGCCAGCGTGGATAGCGCCTACAGGGCCGAGCGCCAAGCGGCGTAACGGGGCCCCGCGCACGCGCGCCCAGTCCCTTGGTCTAGCCCGTCGCGTCTCTATAACAACAGGCTGAAGAAGGCCTTGGCCGCTATCTGCACCCAGCTTCCCAGCGGTGCTCTTTTGGCAGACGGCGCGCGGTTGCACATCACGCGGAGCACAGCGCGCCGCCCGCCGTCCGTCCTATTCTAGAAGCATGGTTGTCGGCGGACGGCGGAAGTCCATCGCGTTATTCATCTCGCTGGGCATCGGCCTCATCATGTTTGTCGTGTTCCTTTACGTCGGTTGGGTCTTGCTCAACTGGCGCACCGGAATTTTGCTTTTTTTCGGCGTCCTTCTGGTGCTGGTCGTGATTGCGGGAGTGGTGCTGAACACCACGTTCCTGGTGCGCGAGATCCGGCGCAACGCGCAACACGATGCGTTTATCAACGCCGTCACGCATGAGTTGAAGACTCCGGTCGCCTCCATCCGCCTCTACCTGGAAACCCTGCAAACCCGGCCTGTCGAGGAGGCCAAGCGCCAGGAATTCTACCATACGATGCTCGACGATTGTGACCGCCTGCTGGGGATGATCGAACAAATTCTTCGAACCGGCCGGATTGGGCAGACGTCGCGCCCGCTGCATGTTTCTCAGATCGACTTCAGCGCGGTGGTGGAGGATTGCCTGGCGCGTGCGCGCCGCTTGTATCACGTGCCGCCGGGTGCGCTCACTCTTGAGCCAAGCCCCTCACTGACCATCCAGGGAGACGCGGACGAGGTTCGCGCCGCTGTGTCCAACCTGATCGACAACGCCGTGAAGTACTCCGGCGCTGAAGGCCGCGTCGCGGTGGAAATCGCCGATGGGAACGGATTCGTGAGAGTGCGGGTGAAAGACAACGGACCCGGCTTGGCGAAGTCGGACCTTAAACAAGTGTTCAAACGCTTCTACCGTGTGCCGGGGCCGCTGGCGACGCGCATCAAGGGCACCGGCCTGGGATTGTTCATCGTTGGCTCCGTCGCCAAAAGGCACGGCGGGCGGGTGTGGGCGGAAAGCGAAGGCCAGGGCCGCGGCAGTACATTTGTGCTGGAGCTGCCGGTTTCGCAGTGATCCCTCTCATGGCCGAACGCATTCTCATTGTCGAAGACGAACAGCACCTGGCCGACGGCCTGCGCTTCAATCTGGAAGCCGAGGGTTACGATGTGCGCGCCGTCGATACCGGAGAGGCGGCGCTGGATCTGCTGCTTCATCCAACGAGCGGCGCCGCGGCGGACGGCTTCGATCTGGTGGTATTGGACGTGATGCTGCCCGCCAAGGACGGCTTCACCGTCTTGTCGGAATTGCGCCGTGCTGGACAGTTTGTCCCCACGCTGATGCTCACCGCGCGCGGCCGCGCCGAAGACGTGTTGGACGGCTTTGCGGCGGGCGCCGACGATTACCTGCCCAAGCCGTTCGATCTCAGCATCCTGATCGCGCGCATAAAAGGACTGCTCCGCCGGAAACAGTGGCTGCGGACGGAAACCGCTGCCGCGCCGGTAGCGGCGGCAGTAGAGCGGGCCGCTGAAGGCGGCGATACGTTCAGGTTTGACGGTAAGTCGATTCATTTAGATCTACTTCAAATCCACGTGCGCGGGCAGATCTTTCCGCTCACGTTGATGGAAGCGAACATCTTGCGGTACTTGGTGGAACGCGAGGGCAAGGTGGTTTCGCGCAAGGCGATGTTGCAGGAAGTGTGGGGCTTGCGCGAGGATACCGACACGCGCGCGATCGACAACTTTGTCGTGCGGCTGCGCCGCTACATTGAAGAGGATCCCGCGCATCCCCGCCACCTGCTCACTGTGCGCGGGGTGGGGTACCGCTTCGTGGCGCGCGAAACTCTTTAGCCGCGCCGTTACTTGATCACGCCGCACGCGATGCGCGCTCCGGCGTCACCCGCCGGGTCCGTCTGCATATCGTCTTTGAAGGCGTGCAGTACCAGGGCAGTGCCGCCATTCGCGAGAATCGAGTGATCTCCCGCGGCGCTCAGATTGACGCGGGTATTCACCAGCAGAGCCTTTCCCTTGCCCTTCCGGCCTACCTGGAAATTGACCATGTCGCCCGCGTGCGGGCCAAATTCGCTATCGAGCCCGTGCTTCTTGTGATCGGGGTTAAAGTGCCCGCCCGCGGAGGTGAAGTCAGTGCCTTCGCAAATGGGCTTCTCGTGGATATGCGCGGCATGCTCGCCCGGCGGCAGGCCCCGTACTTTTAGGTGGATCAGCACGCCACCGCGTTCGGCCTCGGTGATTTTGGCCTTGCCGGCATTCTCACCCACGCTGTTCACAAGCCGTACGCTGACGGTTCGCGCGGCCAGCGGCGAAGCGACGATCAGGAAGATTGCGGTGAGCTTGTTCATGATGCGAATGCGGGTCCTCTTCCATTGTGGCAAGAAATAAGAGGACAGGCTACTCAATCGCCGAATTCCCAGCTTCCCGGATTCCTCTCCTCCGCGGGAGATCGGGAATTGAGTAGCCTGTCCCCCTAAATACTAAAATTCGAATTGCAGGCCGCCCACCGCCGTTCGCCTGGGCGTGCGGAAGCCATTTTCGTAATAGTCCTGGCCGGCCAGATTTTCGGCGCGCCCGTAGAAACGGACGGCCCTGAATTCACCGAGAGGCAGCCGGTAGCTGATCCCCGCGTTTACCCGTCGCAGACCGTCGAAGCTGTAAACGCGCTGCGAGAACGAAGCGCTGAAAATCGGAGCCAGAAAAGCGCCCGATTGCAGGGTGTCGAACGTCACAACCACACGCTGCCCCACGCGCTGGGTGGCCGCAACGGAGAATTGGTGTCTGGGAATCACCATGCGGCGCACTACGCCATCAAGGGCCGTGCGTTCTACTGCGTTGACGAAGGTGTAGCTTGATGTGACGTCCAGAGAGCGGTGCAGGGAGACCCTGGCGCTCAACTCCGCGCCGCGCGATAACCCGCCTTGCAGATTCAGGTAACCAAAGAAACGTCCGAAAGGGTCGGCCGCCGGGAGCAGCCGGAATCCAATAGTCTGGTGCAGTTGTGTGTAGAAATACGTCGCCGAGACCGACGCGCGATTACGAAACAGAGATTGGTCGATCCCGGCGTCCAGAGTCGTGGAACGCTCCGGCGCCAATCCCGGATCGCCGTAATGAGAATACCCGAAGAAGGAATCGAAGCTGGCTCCGAATCTCTCATAGAGAGACGGAGCGCGATAACCCCGGCCCACGTGCGCGCGGATTTTGGTTGCCGTCAAGCGGAACAAATATGCCGCGGATCCATCACCGGTGTAAGCGGCCGGAGGCCCCCCCATGGCGGCGCTCTGATACGGAGCGGACGCAGCGGGCAAGAATGCCGGCCGGTTCAGCGCGAAATATTGCGCCCGGAAAGCCCCTGCGATCTGCAGGCGTCCGTCCAGCAAGCGGGTTTGATCCTGCACGGAGAGAGTATGGCTTCGCTGCGACGAACGTAACGCGGAATTCGCGGATGTGTCGCCGCGATCGGCATAGTTGAAGTGGAAATTCTCGAATTCGAATTCATAGCCGCCCGACACCAAATGCGCCGGCGTCAACGCGTAGCGCAGTTGCGCGCCGAAGGTTTGCACATGCGCGTTGTAGACACTGCGAATGCCCGCAAACGGCTGGAAGCCCAAGCCGGCGGGGCCATCCACATAGCGTCTGCTGGAAGCCAGCGTCTGGAAGCTCACCGTGGCGGCGAGTTTCGGCGCCAGCCGCGCGTCCAGAACCAGTGCGCCGTTGGCAAACCGGCCCGTGCGCGTGCTGTCCGGATCGTTGGGACCCGCCAGGAAAGTGACTCCCCCGACGGCGGGTACGATTCCCGTCGCCGGCAGCGTTCCCGTCTGCACGGGACTGGTGTTCAGTTTGCCGAACGAATCGCCCAAGAACGCGCGCGCGCTGAGCGTGGTGGCCGGTGCAATCCGGTACACGGCACGACCTTGTGCATTGGTGGCGCGAAACGCGTCGTCGCCATCCACGCCGCGCGTCACGTTCCAGTGCGACAGCCCCGCGCTGTAGATCAGGCGGCTCTTCCAGGCCTCACCCGCCACATTTGCGCGTCCGCGTGCCGCGCCCAGCGCGCCGCCTTCGGCCAGCAGGCCGCCCCGCGTCCGGCCTCCCCCCTGGGCGCTCAAAATATTGATCACGCCGCCCATGGCGGAGGTGCCGTAGAGCGCCGACCCGGCTCCGTTCAGGATCTCCACGCGGTCGAAGTCCGTGGTCAGCAGATCGGAAACAAAGGCGCTGGCGTCACCCTGAATGGAACCGGGGTCGCGAAAGCGCAGGCCGTCGATCAGCACGGCGGTATCGTA
>CAMAUG010000203.1 GCA_945861255.1 Candidatus Sulfopaludibacter sp. SbA3 | reverse complement strand
GGTGCGCGACGGCTCGGGCGTCATTCAATGTGTCGCGGTGAAGAGCGCGCTTCCCGAAGAGCTGTTCGAATCGCTGAAAAACCTCACGCAGGAATCGTCCCTCATTGTGCGCGGCAAGCTGCGCGCCGAGCCGCGCGCGCACGGCGGCTTTGAGCTCGACGTGGAAAGCGCGGAAATCGTCCAGCGTGTTTCCGAAGACGATCCTTACCCGATCACGCCCAAAGATCACGGCGTCGATTTCCTGATGGACCACCGCCACTTGTGGCTGCGCAGCCGCCGCCAGAACGCCGTGATCCACGTGCGTCACGAGATCATCAAAGCCATTCGCGACTATTTCGATTCCAACGGCTACGTGCTGGTGGACACGCCCATCTTCACGCCCGCGGCCTGTGAGGGCACGTCCACGCTGTTTGAAGTGGATTACTTCGAGGACGAAAAGGTCTTTCTGACGCAATCCGGCCAGCTCTACGGCGAGGCCACCGCGATGGCCTTCGGCAAGACTTATAACTTCGGGCCGGTATTCCGAGCCGAGAAATCGAAAACGCGCCGCCACCTGACCGAGTTCTGGATGGTGGAGCCGGAACTGGCCTTCGCCGATCTGGAAGACATCAAGCGCGTGGGCGAGGAGCTGGTGCTGTTCGTGATCGGCCGCGTGCTCGAAAAGCGCCGCGAGGAACTGAAAATTCTGGAACGCGACACCAGCAAGCTGGAAGCCGTGAAAGCCCCGTTCCACCGCATCAGCTATGACGACGCGGTGGCGAAGCTGCAAGCCAAAGGCAGTGAGATTCAGTGGGGCATGGACCTGGGCAACACCGACGAAACGCTGATCACCGACGACCTGGACCGTCCCGTGATGATCGACCGCTATCCATCCAGCGTCAAGGCCTTCTACTTCCAGCCCGCGCCGGACCGCCCGGAAGTCGCGATGGGCGTGGACTTCATCGCTACCGAGGGCTACGGCGAGATCATCGGCGGCGGCCAGCGCATTCACGATTACGATCTGCTGCTGCGCCGCATTCAGGAACACAACCTGCCGCCGGAAGCCTTCAACTGGTATCTGGACCTGCGCAAGTATGGCAGCGTCCCGCACGGGGGATTCGGCATGGGCGTCGAACGTTTCGTCGCCTGGATGTGCGGACTGGAGCACATCCGCGAAACCATCGCGTTTCCGCGGATGTTGTACCGGACCACGCCGTAGCGAATATCAAACCTCGCTCGGAATCGCCACAGTGAGGCGCCGGTCAACTCGCGCTCCGACTGCGTGAAATTGACACCTCTCGCATGCGACCGATAGACTGAAATGTACACATAGGGATGCTTTTAGCACGGGAGTTGGTGGAATACATATCGCGCCAGGTAGTCAGGAAGCTGACACCGGCATGGATCGAGGCGGCCAGCACGCCATCGGCCGTCGAATTCCTCGCGGAGATCATTGACGCCGATCTTGCCGTTGAAGACCAGCTCAACGACGAAGTTCGCGAGATGCTCAGCCAGTACAGCGAGTACATGCGCCGCGAAGGTGTCTCCTACCAGGACATGTTCCGCCGGATAAAGACCAAACTAATCATGGAGCGCAAGGTCATCCGCGCGGCGGGTCGTGATTCGGGCGACCCCATGAAGCTCTCTCGCGACAAGATCAATGACCTATCCCACAAGATCGTCGCTGCCCTCCGCAAGAGCCGCGACTTCCGTCTGAAGCGCGATCCGAACGATGTCCGCCTGGAGTTGGTCAAAATCATGACCGAACTTCTACAGGCCGAGGAAAAGGTCGACAGGGCCTCCCGCGACAAGATCCGCACGCAGAAGCGTGAGATCGCAGAAGGCACCGAGGAGTGGGATCTGCTCCACAAACGCTACTACTCGGAAGAACTCAAGAAGTTGGGTATCGACCTGAACGCACGCTAATTAAGGGGATATTCCCTACGGCAGTGCGCATGTAAAGTTGACTGCGTCGTCGGTCGATCCCGTGCCCTTGTATTTGGCTTCCATCGGGTATGCGCAAATGGGCCGCGTGCGGTCCACCTTGCCGTTGACCACCCGCGAGCCCAGCAATTGCTCGGGAGCCTTCTTTTGCTCCACCCACTCCTCCAGGGCTTTCAACGCGTCGAATTGCGATGTTCCGGGACCGCCGGTGCAGTGTTGCATTCCCGGAACCATGAAGAGCCGGTGAAATTCCTTGGTTTCTTCCAGCGCGCGCGCGCTGTTGCGCTTTCCACCCACCGCGCGGACCACGCTTTCGTAGTAATTGATACTGTTCGCAGGCGGAATATCCGGATCGCTGAAACCGTGATATTGAATCAGTTTGCCGCCGCGTGCCCGGAACTCGCTCAAGTCCGGATCGATGGAGTCGAAGATCCGCCCCACTTTGTCGTCGGTGTATTCCAGATCGCTTTCCAATCCTGGGGCACCGGTGAGACGGAACTTGCGGAAATCCCAGTTGGGGTCCTCATAGACCACGTATTTCATGAACGGCACTCCCAGGCCGGCGTGGGAACCGGTTCCCGGCGTCGCCCCGGTCACCCAACGGACCCAGCCTCCAGGACCCGCTTCGCCGCCGCGTTCCAGGCCCGGGTACAGGGAGTGCCCCGCCGCGTCGCGCGGTCCAGTCCAAAGCTTGCGCACGGCTTCCACCTGTGCCGTGGTCAGGCAGCCCGGGGCGTCGCCGCTCTTGCATTGCAAAGTGCCCGGATCGTACTGGCACTTGCGAGGGTCGTTGAGTACGCCGTCTTTCACGCCATCCAGCGCGTCGCACGCCGCGTTCACGGCGTCGCCAAGAAGTTGCACCTTCGCGGGCGGCAGCCAGCCGTCGCCATCCACCGCTTGGGCCATCCAGATGTGGCCGCCCGTGTAGTGGCGCGTCCACCAGTGGGCCGGGTCGCCGGCGATGACGCCGTCGAAATCCGCCGGATATTTCTGCACTTCCGTAAAAGCCTGCTTGCCGCCGTGGGAGCATCCGGTGAAATAGGAATGCGCAGGAGCCACGCCGTAGTACGCGTTGATGATCGCCTTGCTCGCCATCGCCATTTCGTGAACGCCGCGCTGGCCGAAGTTGATCACCCGGTCCATATGGCCCAGCGCCCACGTGCCGTCGTTGGTGTTGGCGCCCATGTGGCCTGTATCGGTGCTGGAAGTCGCATAGCCGCGGTTCAACGGATCGACCATTGCGCCGTGAACAATGCTTCCGGCCAGTCCGCCGTTGCCCACGGCGATGTACTTGCGGTTCCATTGCGCGGGCAGCCACAGCTCCAGATTGAGCTCGGGCTTCACCACGGCAGTGACGCGGCAAAACTCCGGTACCGTTACCGGCGCTGCGTCGGCCGATGCGCTGGGCAGCCGGAACGGGCCGGCCCGCACCACCACGGCGGATTTCACCGCGATATTCTGAATCGAGAACTTGTTAAGATCCTCGCAACGCGACTGTTGCGCGGCTGCGGGAAGCGCGCACAGCAAGGAAACAGCGGCCATCAGGTAACGCATGCGGACTATCGTCGCACGCGGCGATACCCTCGTCAACGGTCCCTAATTGCCCTAAATTAGCGTCCATAGCCGCCGCCAGCCGCTACCTCATCACGAACGGATTCTGCGCGTTGCCCGCGATGTCGATCCACACGCTCTTGGTCTGCAAGTACTCGCGAATGGCTTCAATACCGCTCTCGCGGCCTATGCCGGAGCGTTTGTAGCCTCCGAACGGAGACATGTAGCTGTGCGCGCGGTAGGTGTTCACCCATACGGTGCCTGCTTCCAGCCGCTCCGGCATCATGATGGCGCGGCGGATGCTGGTTGTCCACACGCCTGCCGCCAACCCGAAAACGGTCGAATTGGCGATGCGGATGGCGTCCTCTTCCTCGTCGAATGGGATGATGGAAAGCACTGGGCCGAATACTTCCTCGGTGGCGATGCGCATCTTCGGATCCACGCCGGTAAAGACGGTCGGCTCCACGAACCAGCCGGAACCGCATTCCGGCCGCGTGGCCGCCGCACCGCCCAGCACGCACGCCGCGCCCTCCTGCTTGGCGATGCGAATGTAGTCGAGAATCTTGTCGTATTGCGGCCGCGTCGCCACCGGGCCCAATTGCGTGGTCAGCTCCAGCGGGTCGCCCATGCGCGCGTTTTTGGCCAGCGCCAGCAGCTTTTCGACAAACTCATCGTGAATCTTGCGTTGAATCAGCGCCCGGGAGCCTGCGATGCACGTCTGTCCGGTGGCGGCGAAGATCCCGGAAACAACGCCCTTTACGGCTTCGTCCATGTCCGCGTCGTCAAAGACAATATTGGCGGACTTGCCGCCCAGCTCCAGCGTGACTCTCTTGATTCCCTTGGCCGCCAATTCGTAAATATGTTCGCCGGTCTTGTCGCCCCCGGTGAAGGCGATCTTGGCGACATCGGGATGCGTAACCAACGGCTCGCCCACTTCGTTGCCGAAGCCTGTAACAATGTTCACCACGCCCGGCGGAAACCCGGCCTGCTCGAACAATTCGCCGAAGGCCAGCGCGGAGGCCGACGAATATTCCGAAGGCTTCCACACAACGGTGTTGCCGGCCGCAAGCGCCGGCGCCAGTTTCCACGTGGCCAGCATGAGCGGTGAGTTCCAGGCCGTAATCGCCGCGACCACGCCCAGCGGTTCTTCGCGCGTATAATTTAGCACGCCTGGCTTATCGATGGGAATGGCGCGCCCTTCGATTTTGTCCGCCAGGCCTCCGAAATAATGGAACCACTGGGGAATGTAGGTCAACTGGCCGCGCATTTCGGCGAAGAGCTTGCCGTTGTCGGTGGTCTCGATTTCCGCCAGCCGCGCGGCGTTCTGCGAGATCAGATCCCCGAGTTTGCGCAGCAGTGCTCCGCGTGCGGTGGCGGTCAACTTGCGCCAGTCGCTGCCGTACGTGAAAGCGCTCTTGGCCGCGGCAACAGCCCGATCAACGTCGTCCTTCCCCGCGCGCGGAATCAATGTCCACGGCTTGCCCGTGAAAGGATTAAAGGATTCGTACCACGCGTTCGTGCAAGGATCGACGAACGCGCCGTTAATTAACAGTTGCTGTTTGTTCATGAGAGATGAGGACCCGTGGTGCTCTACCCATTTTCCACTACGCGGCGGCACTTTCGCGACTCGCGGTGAGCAGCGCGGTGAGCTCCGCGCCGTACGCGATGACCAGACCGCCCGTTCGCGTAAACTGGGAGCAGCGCGGCAAAGGCACCGCTACGCGAACGTGGTGGGACTGAGATGTACCGTTTTTTGGCAATCATTTTCTTCGCCTCTCCACTGGCCCTTCCAGCCGCCATGGCGGGATTCTGGGAATTCATTGTGGATCTCGGCGGCCTGGAAATCGAAGTCAATTGCGAGTTTGCGGAGAACGCCGGAAAACTGAACGGCCGGTGTTGGTCGGCCTCGGGGGCTTTGCGTCATGACGCCGCGGCCACCGGATCGGTCGAGGGGGAACGGGTCAATGTTACCTATAGCTTCCCTTCGGATCGCAGCCGGATCACTTTCCGGTTTGTGGGGCAGAGCGAGCCCGACTCTTCGCTGAACGGAGACTTCATCCTGACTCCGGGCGATGGCACTGCCCCGTCCAAGGGTATATTTACCGCCGCCAAGGCCAGATAACCGCCTGAGAGCCATACTCCTCAATCGCGCGCTCGGCCTGCTTCAGCACCGGGCGCCAGACGGCTCATGACCGTCTGGGGCTGCGGAAACCCCGTGCTATCATCGAACTGAAATGGTCGTCGCAAGCGCCGAGGAGAATCACTCCCAAGTCCAGCGCATTCTACGAAGCAAGGCCTTCCGCACCTCCGAAGTTCATCGCAATCTACTGAATTATCTGGCGGAAAAATCGCTGTCGGGCGAAGCCGATGCGGTTAAGGAATACGCCGTCGGTCTGGACGTGTTCGGGAAGCCTGCTTCCTACGATCCGCGGCAGGAATCCGTCGTCCGCATGCATATGGCGCGGCTGCGGCAGAAGTTGGCCGACTATTACCGTGCAGAGGGCGTCGAAGACGCGATCGTCGTCGATGTTCCCAAGGGCGCCTTCAGGGTCACATTCGAACCCCGGCCGGTGACGGTCGAACCACAGCCGGTGGTCCACGTCCTGCGTGAGCCGGCGCCGCATTCTTACAAGATTGAAATCATACTGGCCGTGTTGTTAGCCGTCGCCATATCCGTTGCGGCCTACTTTGGGTTGCAGCTTCGCCAGTTTCGCGGCGCACCCGTCACGGCCGCCGCTGGAGCCGTGGCTCAATGGACCGCGGAATTGGAAGAGCTCTGGTCGCCCATATTGGCCCAAGACCGCCCCTTGGTGGTGGTGCTGGAAACTCAAGAAGCCAGCAATATGACGGGCCTTTCCACCGCCAACGGAGCGTTCTTATTGGGCCAGTTTCTGGCGGAGCACAAGCAGAATGTGTACGTGACGGGAAGCGCCGAACTGGCCATGCCTGACGTCATGATGGGCAATCTGGTGGTTCTGGGCCGTGGGATGGCAAGCAATCCACCGTTGGAGGCGCTTCCGGCGCGCGGAGTTCTGTCCATGGAGCAAGGCGGCATCCGTAATTTGCATCCGGCCGAAGGGGAGCCCGCATTCCTGCCGAACCCTCCGGCGCGCACTCCGCAAAGCACCGTGGATGAGAGTTATGCGCTGATCACCCACACGCCCGGCCTCAACGGCAAGGGCGATGTGCTGTACCTGTCGGGAAGCCATGCCTCCAGCCCAACGGCGGGCGTGCAGGCGTTCACCGATCCGGAGCTCGCGCGCACCATCGCTGGCAAATTGCGTCAGACCGATGGATCCCTACCGCGCTATTATCAGATCGTGTTGCGAGTCCGGTCCATGGACGACATGCCCATTGAGATCAGCTACGTGATGCACAAGGCACTGGCGGACCGGTAGCGTTTAACGTGTACAGGCGCCTCCAAGGCCAATCATCGCTTCGTTGCGGGGAGTCCGCGTCGAGAGCGGCGAGAGGGGCGCACTACTCCGCTCGGAAACGCCTGATATAAGCTGGACATGATGGCAAAAATCTTCGCAGTCGTCTTCTCTCTATTGCTGTTGACATGCGTTGCGGCCCCGTCTTTGTTCGCGCAGACGGAATGGCCGGGCTATAGCGGCGACCCCGGGGGGCAGCGGTATTCCACGTTGGCGCACATCAATTCCAAGAACGTTTCGAAGTTGAAGCCGGCGTGGCAATACGGAGTCGATCAGAAGCCGAAGATCATA
>CAMAUG010000202.1 GCA_945861255.1 Candidatus Sulfopaludibacter sp. SbA3 | reverse complement strand
AAATCGATCCGGAACTTTCAAATCGAAAAATCCCAAAACACGACTTAACAGCCTGTGCTGCTATGGCTTGCCGCCCATCCAGTTACGGTTAGCCGGACACTACTGACTTATTAAGCGTCTGCGGATCGCCGATATCGGCATACGGCAGCGGTCCTGGAGTACCGACCGCGCGACCTGAGTATGCGTCTACGATTCCGCCCGCCCATTCGTCCGGTGACGTAAACCTACCTTGCGCGGAACTGTAGTAGCGGGCTTGGAAGGAATCCAGGCCCGATTCGGCATCCCGTTCTTGGGAGGTGAACTTGTTGCTAACGCCATCGGGTGTTATGTCCGGATAGGCGTCGGCGGTGGTGGGGAAGGGAGCCACGCGGCCGCCCATACCGGTGGT
Organism: Candidatus Sulfopaludibacter sp. SbA3; assembly: GCA_945861255.1. Taxonomy (GTDB): domain Bacteria; phylum Acidobacteriota; class Terriglobia; order Bryobacterales; family Bryobacteraceae; genus Palsa-187. The sequence goes on along the minus strand of CAMAUG010000202.1, from coordinate 6,835 downwards.
GATTTCCTCGCCAAACGGTGCGTAGTCGTAGCGCTTGATCGCGCTCCCGGCCGAGTTCGTCACCATCCGCGTCGACCCCAGATGATCGTCGGTCAGATACGTCGTCCCGCTGAGCGGATTCGCCGGACCGCCGTACTCCGCCGCCAACTGCCCCATGGCGTCGTACACGAATACCGTTGTTGTCGCGCCTACGGTCTTCTGCACGCGGCGTCCGTCCCCATCGTAGGTGTACGTGGTCGTCACGCCGCCCACCACAGCCGTCTTCTGCCTGTTCTCCGCGTCATAGGCGAACGTGCGCGCCGGCGATGTGATGGCCGTCTGGTTGCCGGAGAGGTCATAGTTCACGCCCGAACCCGCCGCCCACCGGTTGTTGGGGAACGCGCTGCCCGCCGTCGGCGTCTGGCCCGGGCAATAGTAGATTCCTTGCTGCCGGACCTTCCTTCCTTGGATGCGCTTCGCGCGCTGGACTCTGCAACCGGCCTTGGCAGAGCTTGGCGCGTTCACGATCTCGGAGGGCGTCGGGGACGGATCCACTCTTCGATACTACGTTTACCTGTTCCAGGCGCTCCAGATCCAACTGATACTGATAACCACCGTCGCCGAAAGCCGACCGGGATCCATGAAAGGTCCCAGTCAACGTAGCGTTGACCGTGCCTTGGTTCTTTGGCAGCCGGTTAAGGCTCTTCTGCACAGCTTTCGGGAGTTCCGGTGGAATCGCGAGCCAGACCTTCGCGACATGACGGCATTGAAGACAGTAGATCTCCTGCCATTCAAATCCATACCGATATGAAGCTCGCACGGTGACCCGCTTGCCGTCGAACGCTTGCGGGCGATTTATCAGGTCGCAGAGGTCCAAAGCCGAGTCCTCACCGGCAACGAGCCAGCAAAAGGCAAACAGACTGAATCCCGTGAAGAGACCCCGCATATGTCGCATAATGATCTCCTCACGGCCGGTGGGGATGTTCTGATCTGTACGTGTTTGTATCCGATGAACTCGCCCCGTACAGATTCTTCAGAATGTGGCTTATCCCGGTGCTCCGAAGCGTTTGAACGTCAGCAGCCTTCCAGCCGCGGTTCCAGACCTGATATTCTGGCCCTCCACCCTTTGGTGCAAACTGTTTCATTCCCAGCGCCTCCGCGATGACACCACTCACGTTCCACGCTCGCATCTCGCGGTAGAAGTGATTCATGTTGAGGGCGCCAGTGGTGAAGTGGGCGATGAGCCACGTATTCGCGTCCGCTACGTGTCGCCCCTCATGGGCGACTGAGACGGCCAGTTGGTTGCCCGTAAGGTTCAAGTTGAAGCTGGCAACGATGTTGTCGCTGTTCCCTAGCAGCTGAACACGAGCCGAACTCCCCGACTGGTTGGACCATCCGACCGAAACGTTGTTGCCGTCATTCTCGGTTCCCCAGGCGGCCACCGACCGTTGAGCGGAGACATCACCTGAGGCAGCCGCCGCAGCTTCCGCCGCGTCGCGAGCGGCCCGGAAGTTCGCCCTGAAGGTCAGTGCGTTCTTAGCCTCGTTCCGCTCCCGACGGGTAAGACCCTTGTTCCCTTTTCTTTCCTCCAACTCCTCGTCGGTGTATGAGCCGCCAGACGTCGCGTCCCAATTCCACAAACCCGCCGGATCATTGAACTTGAGTGGATTATTGGCCGCGTACGAATACCGGTTCCAAGTCTGTGGATCATCCAGATGTGCGGACCCATGGAGCGGATCGGGCGTCGTGAACCTCCCCTGGGCCCCACTGAAGTACCGAGCCCCAAAGTAATCGAGGCCGGTCTCGGCATCGCGTTCTTTGGAGGGACTGCGGGGTACAGCCGTCGTACCCGTAACCGACGCGGTCGTAACCATGTACAGCGCTTCTAAAAAACGAAATTAAGCCCGCCCCGCAACGCGCGGGGGGAGTTAGTTAGGACGGTGCGAGGCCCTAGCGGTACATAGCCTTGCGCCAGCAGGTTGCGGAGTTCGGCGGTGAGTTCGATGCGCCACGGCAGGCCGCTCATGGCAGGCAGAGGCTGGCGGATGTAGAGATTCCAGCCGACGTCCTGCGTCTGCTTCTGGGTCAGATAAACGTGTGCGGGCATCAGCACGGTGAAATCTGTCCAGCCGTAGTTGGCGGTCACTTGCGTACCGGCGCGGGGCACGCGTCCGGAGGCGCGCACGGTGAGCCACGCCCGCTGTCCCTGGCGGAAGCCGCCGCGAATCGCGTTGGCATCTTCCAGTACGGCCGGGGCCGCGCCCGGCAGCAGCGCACCGGCACGCCCCGCCGCCACGCCCACGTCGAAGCGGTCGCCCAACGCCTGCTTCACCGCCGCCGTATAACCGACGCGCTGATACGAGCCTATATTGAAAATTCTGCTCTGCGAATTTAGATCCGGCAACAGGTCGGAGGCGGAAATCATTCCTCCGGCGCCGGACAACATGAACGCCGCGTTGCTGACCAATTCCTGATACGCACCCACGGAATACGTGCGGCTTCCCTCCACGCGCTCATACCCCATTTCATAATTCTGGGTGCGCTCCACCACCGCGCGCGAACGTGAAAGCGACACGCGAGGCATCAACGCCAGCGCGGCCAGTTCCTGATCGAAACCGCCCGCCACGGCTTCATCGCGAGCCAGTAATTCCGTGGGATGGGCACCGGAACTGTACGCCACGCCCACACGGCCCAACTCCCCCGCATCGTAGGTGGCGCGCAGAAACGGACTCAAATAATTCAACCGGTCCAGGTACGTCACCGATTGCATATCGAAGCCGTAATCCACTTTGACGTTTTCCGCCACTTCCACGTGATCGACGAATGCCAGCGACATGGTGCGCAGCATGGGACCGCCGCCGGCGCCCAGCGCCATTCCGGTTCCCGCGCGCGGCGCGAGCGTCATCTGGCGCATGGTGAGCGCCACCTCCGGACTGAAGCCTTCGGTCACCTGCCGCGTGTAGCTGGTGCGGAAACCGGCCGCCGGGGTGGCGGAGTTCTGGCCGTTGCCCACGTTGCCGCTCATCTGCACCAGCCCCGCTCCGGCCAGTGAAGTGGCCATGGCGAAGGCGGTGCCCAGATCCTGCTGCGAGCCGCGCGCCAGGGACTGCCCCTCGCCGGCCGAAATCTTCACCACGCCGGTGGTGTTCGAAACAGCCACGGTCTTGTGCGGCGGCGCACTACCAGTGTCTGGGAGCACCCGCAACACGGGGCGCGTGGATTGCGACGAACGCAGCACCCACTTCCATTCGTCGCTCATCAGAGTGCCGCGCTGGGTTGTGGAAGGCGCCAGGTCCACCGAACTCAGCACGCTTGCCAGATTGATATCCAGCCGGTTTTCCGAATTGGGCAGCACGGCGATGTTGCGGCGTTCTGCGGGAACAAAACTCGCCAGCACCACGCGGATCGAATACAGGCCGGGCGCCAGTGCGTCAAACGCAAAACGTCCCTGCTCGCCGGTCAGGCTTCGCCGGACCAGTTCGTCGTAACGGTTGTAGAGGTAGACGGCGGCGCCCATCTGCGCCACGCCCACGCCGCTACGAACCTGTCCGAGAATATCGCCGGCCAAGGGAGCGGGGGGCGCGGCGGCGCCGGGCAGACAGGCCCAGGCCATCAAGAGTCCAGCCGTGATCGAACGGGTCCGCAAATTCATATGGCAAACCGCTTTCACTGCAAGCCGCCTGACGGTGGCGGCCCGGTAACGGTCTTCACCGCGCCTCGCACTGCCTAGGTTACCGTGAAATTCGCTGACGGTGTCACGGTCTGGTGCCGTTTGTTGTCCGTGACTTTCATCCGCAGCGTATAATTTCCGGGCTCAAAATCCTTCAATGACAATAGTTGCTGCACGACCACCTGAGCGGCCCCCGCATCCTTGATTGTGTTTACCTCTTCGGTGTGCTCGAAAATCTTCTCGTTGGAACCGGCCTTCACGATCTCGTATTCAATGGTCCCGTCCGGCCTCTTCGTGATTGCGTCCGGCTCGAAATTGTAAAGCTGCACATAGATTCCCAATTTCTCATCGCGCCGGAACGATTCGCTGAGCCGCGGACGCACTTTCGAAGTTCCGATGACGAACTGCCCGGACCCGATGCTCTTGGTGGGAACCTTTTCAATCAGGTCCGCCAGAATCAGCGAACTGTGGCTCAGCCTTTCATCACTCAGCCTTGGGACCTCCAAAGCCAATTCGAAATTGGTGGTGTTGCCGCCCACAATATCCTTGGCGGCCACGTTCAACCGGTAACGGCCCGGCTGCAACGGAATGATCTTCTGATAAATGGAGGCGCCCTGCACGGCCTGTTGCAGCAAGTCCGTCGGAACGTCCACCGTCACCACTTCCTCAAACCAGTTCACGGGCCGCCGCGCCAGGGACGTAATGCGGCCGTAGATATTCACGTTGGCGGTGGATAAGCCTTCCTTCTGTTTGAACTGCAGGTCCTTGCGGTCGAACTGGATGGTGATGTTCGCCAACACCGAGGAATCCGTCACGGGGATGAAGTCCGCGCGGACCTTCATCGGCAGCAGGTTGTACTTGATGCTGGAGTTCACGGCCGCTTCCAGATCCTTGAACTTCACTACCGGCGCCCTCTGCAACCTGGCGAACTGGTCCAGGCGGTTGAACTGGTTCATGGTGGTGGGCAGCGGGGTGTTGCCCGTACCCAAGCGCGTTCCATCGGTGCGGCCCATGCGTTGGTTCCGGTCGCACATCCCGTTCATTTCGCAAATGGTCAAGCCGGCCCCAGGAACCATCATGAGCGAATCTTTCTCGGACGGATCCATGGTCATGCGAAATTCGCCGCTCATGGTCTTATCGACGAACTCGATCATGATATTCTGGCCGATGCCTTCCAGATACCGGTAGCGCCACTTTTCGAAAGGGAAAGTGTTTGTGTTTCCGCCACCCTCTTCAATGGGCCGGTTATACGATCCGCCTGCGTTCGTCTCGCGCTCGTCGGGCGGGCCATATTTGATATAGATCATCCCGCGGTCGAGTTTCCACCCCGGAAGACCGGAGGCAAAATTCTGGTTGGCGTACGCGATGCGCCGGTAATGTTCTTCGCGGTATTCGTTCTCCTCGGTATCGGGGGAAGGATCGCGGCGCAACCAGAACTGTTCAATGAACTGCTCGCTCTCTTCCGCGGTTTGCAGGCCCTTGAATGCCTTGCGTTCCTCATCGGTGATGATGTAGTTGACGTCTTGCTGCAGCCACCTTCTGAAGGGGGCGTCGAGTTCCTTCCGCAAGCGCTCCTGTTGCCGGCGTTTGTCCTTCTCGGACATGGGTTTGGCCACGGTCTCGCTGGATGCCCCGGCGTCCTTCTTTTGCTGGGCCGCCGCAGGGAGAAAGAATAGGACAGCGATGGAGCACGCCATCAACCAGATCGGCTTCGTACGCATAGTTGAAACCACCTAGGCTGATTCTACTCTCTGGAGGGGGACGGGGGCAATGGGGTCCCGGGTGCGGTGCGGTGGGGGGTACTGACGGGCGGTGTCTTGTCGGAAAAACGTTTAACTTGGAGGCGAAACGCCTCACCTGACAATCACTCGCGGCCGGCTGGCGCAACGGGAGCTTGCACCGTTGGCAGTGACTCCGGCGTTGCCACCGCTTGCGCCTCCGGTTGCGGCTTGGCGCTTGCATCCGTGGAGGGGTTCTCGCTAAGGGCTGCGGGCGGCGAAGTGCTGACCCTGGCCAGGACTTCGAACCGGCGCGCGAACGTGCCCAGATCGATGGCGTCCGCTTCGGCCTTGGCGCGGCGGTAGGATTCCTGGTCCGGCAGCGGGCCGATCAACACGCGGAAAATACTTACACTCGGACCCGGGGCTACAAATGAGCGGAAGCCGTGGTTGCGCAAGCCTTCCGCCAGGATCACTGCCATGCCCTTGGTCACGGCTCCCATCTGCATGTAGAGTTCGCCCGCTTCCGGCTGTGCGAACAGCGGCGCATCCGTGATCCCGGGCCGCGACACCGGGCCATCGGGTAGACGTAAGATGGTAGCCTCCGGCGGCGGCGTTACAACTGTCGCGGGCGGTGGCTGCACCGGTGGCGGGGAAACCTGGCTCACCGCAGCGGGTTTCGAGACCGACCCCTTGCCGGCGTAAAACGAAGCCGCCGAAACCACGCCCATCGCGATCATCGCAAAGAACATCCAACTGGCGATTTGCGGACGTCCCAGCACGATCTCATATCCGCCTTCAGATTCTACACCCTCGCCGAAGGGAGAAGGCTCATGATCGGTCGGCGAAACCTGCTCGGCAACCGCCGCGCGCTCCTGTTCCAATAGACCCAGCATCAGGCTTTCTATCGGCCGCGGGCGCCGATTTCAATAGTGACGCGGGTCCGGCGGGCGGGGGGCCGACGGGGGCGCTGCATGGCCGACACGGATTTGATGACGATACGCCCCGGCGCTTTTCGATCAAACGCCGCAGCCGCCTGTGCCAAAGCACGCGACATCAGATCCCGCACCGCGGGCTCATTGAGCGTCTTCGCGCTTTCGAATACAACGTGGCGCACATGCTTGCCGCCGCCTTGCATGCGTTTTGCGGGATCCGGCAACTCCGCGCCGTGCAGAAAGAACAGAGTCGCCCAACGCGGATAAAGCGCGATCGAAAAAACGGCTTCCGATATTTTTTCCGATGGCCCGAACCCGACCACCAGAGCGTTGTAGTTGTCGTAGACCAGCTCAACCGCCCCGGGAAGCCGCTTCCGCATCCCGTTAAAAATGTCGCGGGCCAGCGCCGCGATCTCCGGCGTGTACTTGGCCAGGAAGGCATCCAACTGCCGCCCGGCGGACTCGCCAGACGTGGTGGGCATATTTGCTATGGCTTCCAATCCGCGCTGAATATGTTGAACTCGTAGTTGCCC
>CAMAUG010000201.1 GCA_945861255.1 Candidatus Sulfopaludibacter sp. SbA3 | reverse complement strand
AGATTCGAACCCTCGATACAGGCCTTCAGAACAGATCCGAATGTGTTCCGGTGCGAACGAGGTGAAGGTCATCGCCGTCGATCTTGTAAATCAGCAGCCAATCCGGCTCGAGGTGGCAATCGCGGAAGTGCTTCCAATCGCCGCCCAGCGGATGGTCCTTGTAGCGCGGCGGCAACGGACTTCCCTCGATCAGCAGCAGGATCGCCTCGCGCAACTTCGCCGTATCCTTGCCGCGTTTCTGTGCGAGTTTCACATCGCGCCGGAACTGCGCGCCTTCCACCGGGTTCCGCACCGGATCAGATTCCCAGGTCCTTGAACAGCGCGCCCGTGGAGGTCAGACGTTTTCCGTTGCCCTTGTCGGCGGCGCGCATCGCCTTTACGGTCGTCGGGTTCGCGACCTTCACATCGAATGGAAGGGCCTTCTCCGCAGCCACGCGAACCAGCAGCATGCGGACGGCGTCGGACACGGAGATTCCCATTCCGGCCAGTGCTTTCGCGGCCCTCTGCTTCGTCTTTTCATCCAAGCGAACGTGAACCATGGTTGTCGACATGATTAACCTCTCTGAGATACATTGTATCTCACATCCAGACGCGCCCATATGTTTGGTACTGGTGGTCATCGCCACTTTGCGACTTCCGGCTCCAGTCTCGTAGGACCGACGGATGCGATTCACGATTATCCGGAAGTTATGGATGGCGGAGAGGGGGGGATTCGAACCCCCGATACAGGTTTAGGCCCGTATGACGGTTTAGCAAACCGCTGCTTTCGACCACTCAGCCACCTCTCCGTTTTTACTCACTTCATTTCAGCAAGTTGTGGTCGCTGTCACCACATTATACTGCAATTTTCGCCTTACACTCAACGATTCTCACTACACGAGCGTCACTACTCTTCACTCATTTTAAGTCCGGCAAGGGCCCCTGCGTAGCGCGAGCGGCCAGAACCTGGATGATCGGCCGACTCACGATTCCGACATTCCACCGCCGCGATGAGGGGTGGGAGGGTAGAAAGCCTTCCTGCTTCCCGCTGCGTGGCGGGTGGCTGCGCTCCATTCGCTGCGGTCCGTTCCCGCGTTGCACAACGGGGACCAGTGGCGGCTGTCGACCATCGCGCTGGATTCATCCGGCCTGATCCAAATTTCTATTTCGACTTCGCGTACAGACACACTTCCGGTAATGCTTTAAGGGGCCCCCGAGCCGGTTGTTAACTCTCCCGGCCGAGAGGCTGTCGTTTGACTCGAACCTTGTGAGTCAAGTAAGGCGAGGCCATTTTTTACTCGCCTGACTGCGAGACCGTTTCGTGTGGCGAACGATGCGCTGCCATTCCTTTAGCCCGCCATGGCGCGGGGCCGGTTGAGTACCGGCGGACTCTCATTGCACCATTATTGGAGGCGCCCGCTGGGCGCGGACCCGCAACAGGTTACCTAGGAATCTTGCTCTTGGTCGATTCGGCTCTCCAATGAGAGAGCGCTCGAACTCCTTCCCGATTCCATAGTGGGGGATGACGTTGGGAGCGGGGGCAGGGATGGAGTGCGATGTGATTGAGGAGGCTGCAAATCAAGGTGTGGTGGCGTGGGTGAATGCAAAACAGGCGCGGCCTGACAGGCGGCTGCTGGGCATAGGGCTTTCCATCACTTTGCGCGAAGATCGCGGCGTGACCGGCGCCAAGATCTCAGACTGCTACAATCAGTCGAGGAGCCGCCATGACGGACAGGATAGAGATCAACCACGCGGTGATGCAGGGCAAGCCGGTGGTCCGCAATACGCGCATTCCGGTGGAGCTTGTCCTGCGCAAACTCGGCGAAGGCGCTACCTTTGAGGATCTTTTGGACGCGTACCCGCGCCTCACGGCGGACGATATCCGGGCGTGCCTGGCGTACGCCGCCGACGCCATCGCGCACGAGACTGTATACAGTTTGAGTTCGGAATCCTCGCTAAGCTAAGCAAGGTGATGCGGTTCCTCGCGGACGAGAGTTGCGATTTCGCGGTGGTTCGAATCCTACGCAAGACCGGGCACGATGTGTTGGCGGTGAGCGAATTTCAACAGCGGTCTGTGGACCGCGACCTGATGGAGTTGGCATTCGCCGACGATCGCATTCTGCTTACCGAAGACAAGGATTTCGGATGGCTCACCTTCGTTGCGCATCTGCAATCCCCCGGCGTGGTCCTGCTCCGCTATCCAGCGGCGGCCAGGCGTGAGATGGCAGCCGATGCGGCGCGCGTCGTGGATGAGTTCTCGGAGCGCCTCAAGGGCGCATTTACTGTGGTTCGGCCCGGTTCCGTCCGTATCTCCGCCGGGCTGATGATGTGACGCCGGCGATGTGACGCTGGCGATCGAGCACGGGTGAACTTCGCTCCTTTAAAACCAACCAGCCAAGTCCACAACGGGAAGGCCGCTTGCTGTGAGGTCACGGCGGAGATCTTCGGATGGCTTTTGTGTGAGCACGAGGTGGTCGGCTCCCCATGACGTGAGTTCCGATAGGTTGGGCGCCAGGAGGCGGCCGATGTGGGGGATGCTCTTTAGGATGTAATCGCGGTTGGCGCCGTAGATGGCTTCCAGGCGGATGTGAGGGTCCCAGACGCGGACCTCGCGGCCTTTTCCGATCAGGTGTTCGAGCAGAGTCACTACGGGGCTTTCGCGCAGGTCGTCGGTGTTTTCTTTGAAAGCCAGGCCGACCACGCCGATGCGGCCTTGCAACTCGTCGACGCGGCGCATGGCGCGCACCAGTTGCTGGTGGTTGCTCTCCATTACGGATTCGAGCATGGGGACTTTCAGGTCCAGGCGCGAAGCTCGGTAGTTGACGGCACGCAGATCCTTCGGTAAGCATGATCCGCCGAATGCGAAGCCGGGCCGCAGATACGCGGGTGAAATGTTGAGCTTGGTATCGCGGCAGAGTGTGTCCATCACCTCAAGCGCGGGAATGGCGAGGGGGCCGCACAGCGCGCCGATTTCATTGGCGAAAGAGATTTTGACGGCGTGAAACGCGTTGCAGGCGTACTTGATCATTTCCGCGGTGCGGAGCGCGACCAGGCATGGCTCGACGCCCAGGTTTTCGTAAATCCCGGCGACCGTTTTGACGGCGGAAGGGTTGTCGCCGCCGACAACCGTTAAAGGGGGCTCGCGGAAATCGCGCACGGCGGAGCCTTCTCTTAGAAACTCGGGATTGGAGACTACGTGTACTTCCGGCAGATGGCGAAATGCGGGGAGCACTATTTCTTCGCACGTGCCAGGGAAGACGGTGCTGCGGATGGCGACGATGAACGAGCGCGGACGTTTGCCCAGTTCGGCTGCGATTTCCGCCGTCACGCGCCGCAGTTGATCCAGACCGATGTTGCCGTTGGGTTCGGAAGGCGTGCCGACGCAAATCAGCGCGATATCGGCCTGTTCCAAGCCTTCCACCGCGGTTCGGCATGCGCGCAGGCGTCCGGCGGCTACGTTGCTTTTGACGATATCCTCCAGGCCGGGCTCGTAGAATGGCGCGCGGCCTTCCCGGACGTTTTGAACTTTGTGTTCGTCGCGGTCGACGCCGGTGACGATGTGGCCGATCTCCGCCAGACACGCCGCCGTCACGCAGCCGACGTATCCCAATCCAAATACGGTGACAGATGTAGGAGGCATTGAGTATGAATAAAGACTCAGTATCACATGACGGCGCGGGGCGGCTTGCCGGCTTGGTCTGACGGTGACGCGCGGGGATGCTGTACTCCGCTCCCTGACGGTCGCGGCTCAGTAGAGAGCCAAGCGGTCGGATTAAGGTGCGCTACTCATAACGCAGCGCTTCGGTCGGGTTGAGCCGTGCCGCGCGGTTGGCCGGCAGCAGGCCGAACACCAGGCCTACCATCAGGGAAACGCCGAACGCCACCACGATCGAAACGGGCGAAATGGGGATGGCGAACTGGTCGGTGAAGTAACGCACGCTCAGCGGGACGGCGACTCCGATCAGGATACCGGCGATGCCTCCGGCCAGGCTGATGATCACCGCCTCTGCCAGAAACTGCTCCAGCACGTCGCGTCGCGCCGCGCCCACGGCCATGCGCAAGCCGATCTCGCGCGTGCGCTCCGTCACCGTGACCAACATGATATTCATGATGCCGATGCCGGAAATAATCAGCGCCAGCGCCGAAACCATCATCAACACGATGGTCAGCATGGTGGCAATGCGGCGCGCGGCATCCAGAATTCCGGCGAGGTTCTCGACGCGGTACTTCGCGCCCGGCCGGTGACGGGATTCCAGGATAGACTGCACCATCCGGGTGATGGGCAACACGCCGTCGGCGCTCTGGGCTTGCACGTAGAGCGGATCGATGCGCTCAATGGGTGTGAAATAGCGCAGCACGGACATGGGGATCAGCACGTTTTCTCCGGTGATTTCGGACAGCCCGAAGCTCTCCGTCCTCTCCTTGAAGGTCCCGATCACGGTGAATTGCAGCTCATGCAGTTTCACGGTCTGCCCCACGGCGGCGCTCTGGCCGCCGAACAAGCGCCGCGCCATGCGTTCCATCAACAGCACCACGCGGCGCCGTTGCAGGATGTCGGTATCGTCGAAAAAACGCCCCGCCAGCAGATCCAGATTGCGCACGGCGGGATAGTAGTGATCCGAGCCGATGATGGCGACGTCTTCCTCGCGGCCCTGGATACGCATTTTGTCGAAGCTGTTCATCACGCCAGTGACGGCCACCGCGCGCCCGCCCAGCTGCGTTCGCACGGCATCCACGTCGGCGATCTTGATGTAATCCGCCGCCGCTACGGCCAGCGATGGGTTGTTGCCGCCCTCATAGTGCGCGTAGATCAGGTTGGAGCCGATGCGCTGAATCTGATCCAGCACGTAGTCCCGGCTGGTTAGCGAGATGGTCACAACCAGGATCACCGAGGCATTGCCGATGACCAGTCCAAGAGCCGTTAGGAACGCGCGTAATCGGTTGGCGCGCAGGGCCTGGAAGCTGGAGCGGAGCACCTCGCCGTGAAACATCAGGCGCCTGTTTTCTTGAGGAGGGCTTCGGCTTCCTGGCGCGGCGGGTCGTTCGGTTGCAGGGGTGAACGCAGGTAGCGCTCCAGCAGCCTCCGTGCCTCGCCCAAATTACGCTGAGCTTTTATGTAGACACTGGCGCGCTCAAACAAAATGCGCGGATTTTCGGGTTCGATGCGCGCCGCTTCTTCAAACAGAGCCTCGCTTTCGCTCATGCGTCCCAGGCGACCCAGGAACTTGGCCAGCTCGATCACCCGCGCCACTTGCCGGGGACCCTCATCCATGGCGGCCCGCAGGTGTTTTTCGGCAAAGTCGAATTGCTTGCGGCGCTCTGCGAGAAGCGCTTCATAGTAGTGGCCCTCGGCCGGATCGGATTTGGCCACCTGCGCCGCCAACGCTTCGGCCTTCGCTGTGCCACCGCCGAGGAAACCGGGCGCTTCCATGTAGTAATCGAACAAATCTCCCAACGCCGCCCGGTTGGTGGGGTCCAACTTCACGGCCTTCTCGAACAATTGGCGTGCTTTGGAAGCGTAACCGGGGGCGGTGAACGGGCTGGAGACTTCGGCTCGCCGCCCGTAGGCGCGTCCCAGCCAGAGAACGGCGTCGGCGCTCTGGGGATTCATGGCGGCGGCCTTTTCCAGATATTCGGTGGCTTTCTTGTAATCGGCCAGCATGAAGTAGTTCTGCCCGATCAACTGTAGAACCGCCGTATCGCCTTTGGAAGCTTCCGGAAGCAGCACTTTGAGCGAGGCATCGTAATTGGTGCGCTGATAGAGGTCGCGGGCCTGCACCCATTGAGCCGATTCGGCCCACACCAAACTCGTGCCCAGCAGGGCGATCAACCCAAATGAAATGTATCGCTTACGACTCATTCTCTGTATCGATCCCACCCGGCGCCGGATTTATTTCCGGTACCCCTGTTTTGAGTCTACTACAGCTATTTAGACGTAGATGAGCGCTCATTGGATTCCGGCCGCGGTCAAGTTAATGTGCGGCAAGGGAGCCGAGGCAACGCGCTACTCGACCATTCCGCGCACGGGTATGGCAATCTCGGGATGCTACGGATCGCTGGTCTTCACAACGATGGTTGCTTGGATCGATCCCGGGTGCACTTTTTCGCGGTTGAGATCCACCTTGAACAAGAACTTCTCCGCGCCGCCGGGCACCTCCGTTGTGGCGTAATCCAAATGGTCTCCGGCGCCGGCGACTCGGTCACGAAGAGGTCACGGCAGCGGAGGGTCCTTGACTGGCGGCGGCTCGGGCGGTTCGTCGCCGCCCCACATGATGCCCTTCTTGCGCAGCCACGCCTTCCCGCCGCGCACCAGTTTGTGATCCTTGCCCAGGAGCGCCACGCCCGCTATGAAAAAGGGCACCTGCGGGACTACGGGGAGCATCAATCCGATGATTCCCAGTCCGATAAATACGTACCCGCCGGCGATGCGAAGCTTGGAAGCCATGTCCCTCTTTCCATCATACGCGGCCCGCGGCGGAGGAGTTCCGAGGGACAGGCCCGTGGCCTGCATATGTTGAGTGGAGGCGACAGGCCCGCGGCCCGTTATGCGCAGCGACTCCGCAACGGATGTTTTCGGACGGCCCGAAAATAGTGGATTCCAACTGCTCCGCAGATTTGGGTGTGAACAGGTTCCTGCATCGGACTCGCCTCAGTCTTCGCCAGCCGTCGCGGCGGTATAGGCCGAGATCGCATTTGTATCCAGTAGCCGCCCTTCCAAAATTTAATCTCCCCAACCACTTGCCATCCTCCTTTCCCCTCTGCTACTCTTAATCCTGTCGTCACGCCAACAGCTCCCAGGCTCGCAAGAGACTCCGGGAGCCCAAAAAGCGAAGGGAAGGCAAAAAAGTTTGCTCGCCCCTTGCGCAATGGCCCAAGGTTTGCTATATTAAACGATGTGCGCAAAGGTACTACGGTACTGACGTGCAGGGTGCGGTAGGCAGCAAGACTCGGTTTTGGTTCTCAGGAATCACCTCTGAAGTCCCGATAGCCTCCATCTGAAATACTCTTTCAGATCCCTAAATTTCTGGATGTGGTCCTGGTTACGCCAAAATGGCGGGCGGGCTGGCATCCGAACGGCTTTCGAGGCCGGCAGCGAATCGCTTTCCGCAAGGATCGTGAATTCCAACTGCGCAGATCTTTGAAAATCTGGTTGGACGCGATGTAGAACGCATGGGCGTGCAAACGTCTGTGCGTGTACACAAGAAGTTCGTCAGTAACCTGAGTTTAAATCCGGAGCGATCTAACAAATCGGTTGATTGGCGCTCGCAAGAGTGCTGGTCGGCCACTAGGTTCA
>CAMAUG010000200.1 GCA_945861255.1 Candidatus Sulfopaludibacter sp. SbA3 | reverse complement strand
TATGTATTTCCCCAGGATGTGCTGGCCATCCGCGTGAACTCGTCGCTCCCGGAAGTGCTCGGCTCCGGCCACATTCATTTCACTACGGCCGCAATGAATGGACGCCTCCAGGACGGGATTCTCGACAACCGGACACCAAGTGCATTGTTTTCCCCGGAGACAGGCTCCAACGGGCGAACATTCTTGCGCTTTTTGTGGCTGGGGATACAACATATCGCGACGGGTTACGATCATTTGGCGTTTCTGACGGGCCTGCTGATCGCGACCGCCTCCATGCGCTCGCTGGTGAAGGTGGTGACCTCATTCACACTCGCGCACAGCATCACGCTGGGCCTGGCTACGTTCAGCATCGTGGTGTTGCCCTCGCGCTTCACTGAGAGCACCATCGCCGCGAGCATCGTCTATGTGGCCGCGGAAAACCTGATCCGCCGGCGCGCCATTGAGCGCTACCGGATCACGTTCCTATTCGGCCTGGTGCACGGATTCGGTTTTTCCAACGTGCTGCGTGAGATGCAATTGCCGCGGGCCCACCTGGCGTTGACCCTGTTCTCGTTCAACCTGGGCGTGGAGGTGGGGCAGCTGATTTTCGTCGTGCTGCTGTTTCCGGCGATCGAAGATCTGGTTGCTTCCGGCTGGACACGCCTGCGGCCGGGCGTCTCCATCGTCATCGGCCTGCTGGCAATCTACTGGTTCGCGCAACGCGCGTTTCTTGGCTAGTTCGGCGCCGGCAGATGACCACTCCCGGCCGAGCCGCGACCGTGAGGGAGCCGCGGCGCGACATCATTCGAACATCCCCCAACGCGCCACAGCGCGGCAGGACCGCGCTAGCGCTTCAATTCCGCGATGAAGCTGTCGAGCTGCCGCATGCTGCCCCCCGTGGCGTTCCATTTGAAATCGGAGACCAGCATCTTGGTGATGTCGTCCTTGCTGCGGCCATCGTGCACCATTCCGCCCACTCGGTCGCGCATCGTGCGAAAACGGTCCCGGAAGGCGGCCAGATCGGCTTTCTTCACCGGCGGCCCATGCCCCGGCACGACGACGTCGTAGTCCCAATCCGACTGCAATACCTTGTCGATGGTGCGCGTCCATTCAATCGCGCTCGCGCCGCTGGAGTAGTCGATGAAGGGGGCCGCGTCCGCAGCGCTCAGGAACATATCGCCCGTGTGGATGGCGCGCGCCGCGGCGTAGTAGATCACGGCGTCGCCGTTGGTGTGCGAGCGGCCGAAGTATTTGGCCCGCACTTCCTTGCCGCCCAGCGTGACGGAGGTTTCGTCGGTAAACGCGATGCGCGGCACTCCAGGCAGCTTCTGCGCGACCATGTTGTCGCGCGCGTTACGGTGCGCGATGATTTCGGCCGTCGCATACATCTTCGCGTTTCCACCGGTGTGGTCGCCATGGTTGTGCGTGTTCAGCACGTACTTCACCGGCAGGTTCGAAAAGGTCTTGATCTTGGCGAGAATTTCGTCGTGGTCCCGTTCAAACTTGTCGTCGGAAATGATAAGACCTTCCGGCGTCACATAGACGGGGACGTTTCCGCCATCGCCGATGATGACGTACAGATCCTCGCGGATTTTTTCCACGTTCAGTGGTTGGGGCAGAGGGGCTTGCGTGTATGCAATCCAGGCGCCGCCGATGAACAGAGTAAGCGCGGCGGCAGAGAGGACAGAGCGTTTTCGCATGGGCGCAGTATATCACGGGCCCGACGTCCGGAGGCGAAGCGTGGGTAGTCGGACAAAATCATTTCAGCCCACTACCGGAGCGTGAGAGAATAGCCGCCAGCTTCTTCCGCAAGCAGCCGAGGCAGGGGTTGGCAGTCAGTTCGGGAGCGGCCTATGGTGCCACCCCAACCTCCACCGCCGGCTTCTCCCGCAGCAAATCCAGAAACCCCTGCCCCACGGGATGAAAGCGCTTCTTCTTGCGGTGAATAATGCCCAGCGGACGGTACAGTTCCGACCCCGCGATAGGGATGGCCACCAGCCGGCCCTGCTCCACTTCGTCTTTCAAAATGCGCGCCGGAACAATGCTGACGCCCGCCCGGTGCGCGACGGCTTCCTTGATCATCTGCAGATTGTCGAAGTGCAAAGTCTCGTTGACTTCAATGCCTTGCTCCTTGAAAAACTTGTTCACCTCGCGCCGGATGGGCAGGTCTTCGTCGAAACCGATGAACTCCACTCCGTTCAGATCCCGCGCGTAGACGCGCTCCATGCTTGCCAGCGGATGGTCGGGCGCCGCGGCCACTACCATCTCTTCCTGTCGCCAGGGGATCACGGTGATCTCGCGGCTCGGTTCCGGATAGCTCACTAGACCCAGGTCGGCTTCATCGGCCAGCACCGCCGCATAAACGCGTTCCGGCCGCAGATATTCCACGGCCAGATGCGCCTGCGGCTGGCGTCTGGAAAATTCTTCTTCGAGCTGCGCCATTTCGCTGAGGCCAATGGAATAGATCGACGCCACTCGAACCGTGCCGGACGCCTGCTGGCGCATGCCGTCGATCACGGCTTCGAATTCCTCGCGCCGCCGTAACACGTCGCGGCAGAACTCCGTGTATATCTCCCCGGCCGGCGTCACCACCAGGGGTCGCGTCGAGCGGTCCAACAGCATCACGCCCATGGTTTTTTCCAAATCCTGCACGTGCTGGCTGGCCGCCGACTGGCTGATTTCATTCATCGAAGCCGCGCGGCTGAAACTGCGGGTTTGCGCGATATCTTTGAAAAGCTTGATATTTTCGTAGGTCACTGGAGCCATCATAACATTACTTCTGCTAATATTACAAGGCAATAATTCCTGTTGACGTGATACTATTGACTAAGGTACTCTGGAGCATGTCTTTCGCGACGGGCCTGCCCGCACCACAAGGCCTATACCATCCCAGCCATGAGCATGACGCTTGCGGCATGGGGTTCGTGGTGAACTTGAAGGGCGAAAAATCGCACGACATTATCCGCAAGGGCATTGAGATCCTGATTAATCTCACGCATCGCGGCGCATGCGGGTGCGATCCGGAAACGGGCGACGGCGCGGGCATTCTGGTCGAGATCCCGCACGAATTTTTCGCGCGCGAATGTGAAAAGCTGGGGTTCACGCTGCCGGAGCCGGGCAAGTACGGTGTCGGCATGATGTTCTTGCCGGTTGAGATGCAGCAACGGCTGTTGTGCGAAGGCATCGTTGAGCGCATCGCCCGCGAAGAAGGTCTTTCGGTTTTGGGGTGGCGCGACACGCCGCTGCACGGGGACGCCATTGGGCGGCAGGCGCGCGCCACCCAGCCTTACATTGAACAGGTGTTCATACAAGCCAGCGACGAAATGTCCCAGGACGAATTCGACCGCCGCCTCTACGTGGTCCGCCGCCGCGCCGATAAAGAAGTGGCCGCAAGCGACTTCCACGAGAAGGGTTTTTTCTATGTACCTTCGTTGTCTTCGCGCACGGTGGTCTACAAAGGGCTGCTGCTGGCGCCGCAGATTCCCGACTTCTATCTGGAGTTGGCGGACCCTCTGGCGAAAAGCTCTTTCTGCATGGTGCACCAGCGGTTTTCCACCAACACGTTTCCCACCTGGCAACTGGCGCACCCGTACCGCATGATCTGCCACAACGGCGAGATCAACACCATCAAGGGCAACATGAACTGGATGGCGGCGCGCGAATCCGTGCTCCGGTCGGACGCTTTCGGCGACGATATTTCGAAAATCTTCCCGGTGATTCCGCCGGGCGGCAGCGACACGGCTTCGCTCGATAACGCGGTCGAAATGCTGACGCTGGCCGGCCGCGAATTGCCGCACGTGATGGCGATGCTGATTCCCGAAGCCTGGGATTCCGACACCACCATGCCGGATGAAAAGCGCGCGTTTTACGAATATCACGCCTCGTTGATGGAGCCCTGGGACGGCCCGGCCGCCGTGGCGTTCACCGATGGCAAATGGCTGGGCGCGACTCTCGACCGCAACGGCCTGCGTCCGGCGCGCTACATGATCACCAAGGACGGCCTGCTGATCATGGCGTCGGAAACCGGCGTGCTGCCGGTGAAGCCCGAGGACGTCGAATACAAGGGCCGCTTGCAGCCCGGCAAGATGCTGTTGGTGAATCTGGAAGAGCACCGCATCGTTCCGGACGAAGAGATTAAGCACATGCTCGCCTCGCGGCAGCCCTACGGCGAGTGGCTGAAGGAAAATCAACTCACGCTCGATCAGCTTCCACGGCCGGCGCGCGTGTATGGTTTCGATTCGTCCACTCTTTTGGCGCGGCAAAGGGCCTTCGGTTATACCGAAGAAGATTTGCGCATGATCATATCGCCAATGGCGGGCGCGGGCGAGGAACCAGTGGGATCGATGGGCGTTGACACGCCGCTGGCATGTCTTTCGAACCGTCCGCAGCCGCTGTTCAATTACTTCAAGCAGCTTTTCGCGCAGGTGACCAATCCTGCCATTGACCCTATTCGTGAAGGGCTGGTGATGTCGCTCAACAGCTACATCGGCACCGAACGGAACATCCTGGACGAAACGCCGCAGCACTGCCACACGCTCAAGCTGCCGCATCCGATTCTGACGAATCTGGATCTGGAAAGACTGCGGCGGGTGAGCTGGGGCGATTTTCTGGCCACCACCATCCAGACGTTGTACCGCGCCAGCGGAGGCGGCGAGGAACTGGAGCGCGCGCTGGACGCCATATGCCGGCGCGCGGACATGGCGATCCGCGACGGCTACCGCATCCTGGTCCTCAGCGACCGCGGCGTGGATAAAGAATTCGCGCCGATCCCGTCGCTGCTGGCCCTGACCGCGGTTCACAATCACCTGGTCCGCGAAAGCAAGCGCACGCAGGTGGCTCTCATCATCGAATCGGGCGAGCCGCGCGAGATCATGCATTTCTGCCTGCTGATCGGCTATGGCGCCAGCGCCATCAACCCTTATCTGGCCATTGAAACGCTGGAAGACATGGCGCAGAAAAGCCGCCTGGGCGACAAGACGTTCCCCGAAGCGCTGAAGAACTACAAGAATGCCGTTAACAAAGGCTTGCTGAAAGTCTTCTCCAAGATGGGCATCTCAACGCTGCAAAGCTACCGCGGCGCGCAGGTGTTCGAAGCGATCGGCCTGAATCAGCAATTGATCGACAAATACTTCACGGGCACGGCGTCCCGCATTGAGGGCGTCGGCTTGGACGTTCTGGCCCAGGAAGCGCGGATGAAGCATGAGTTCGCCTTCAGCCCGGTGACCGATTCCGACACCGAACTCGACGCCGGCGGCGCGTATCAGTATCGCATCAAAGGTGAGTATCACCTGCTGAATCCGCTGACGGTCAGCAAGATGCAGCACGCGGTGCAATCCAACAACCCCGCGACATTTCAGGAATTCACGGACCTGATCGACAAGCAGAACCGAGATCTGTGCACGCTGCGCGGCCTGATGGATTTCAAGACCGCCAAGAAGCCCGTGCCCATCGAGGAAGTGGAGCCGGCCAGCGCCATCGTGAAGCGCTTCGCTACGGGAGCGATGTCGTTCGGGTCGATTTCGAAAGAGGCGCACGAAACGCTGGCCATCGCCATGAACCGCATGGGCGGCCGCTCCAATACGGGCGAAGGCGGCGAGGATGAAGAGCGCTTCGCCAAGAACGCCAACGGGGACTGGCGCCGCAGCGCCATCAAACAAGTGGCCTCGGGCCGCTTCGGCGTGACCACCAACTACATGGTCAACGCCGACGAATTGCAGATCAAGATCGCGCAGGGCGCGAAGCCCGGCGAAGGCGGCCAGCTTCCCGGCCACAAGGTGGATGAAGTGGTGGCGCGCGTGCGCCACGCGATTCCCGGCGTGGGGTTGATTTCGCCGCCGCCGCACCATGACATCTATTCCATCGAGGATCTGGCGCAGTTGATCTACGATCTGAAAAATGTGAATCCCAAAGCCCGCATTGCCGTGAAACTGGTCGCCGAAGTGGGGGTGGGCACGGTGGCGGCGGGCGTGGCCAAGGCACATGCCGACGTGGTGTTGATCAGCGGCTACGATGGCGGCACCGGTGCGTCTCCGCTGACGTCTTTGCAGCACGCCGGAATTCCATGGGAACTTGGATTAGCCGAAACGCAGCAGGTGCTGGTGATGAACGACCTGCGCAGCCGCATCGTGGTGCAGACCGACGGCAAGCTGCAAACGGGGCGCGACGTAGCCATCGCCGCGCTGCTGGGGGCCGAGGAGTTCGGCTTCTCCACGGCGCCGCTGATCGCCATGGGCTGTATCATGATGCGCAAGTGCCACCTGAACACGTGTCCGGTGGGCATTGCGACGCAGGACCCCGCGTTGCGCAAGAAATTCACGGGCACTCCGGAGCACGTCATCAATTTCTTCTTCTTCGTGGCCGAGCAGGTCCGCCAATGGATGGCCAAGCTTGGCTTCCGTAAGATGAACGACATGATCGGGCGCGCGGATATGATCGAGATGCGGCCCGTCATGGAACACTGGAAGGCGCGCGGTTTGGATTATTCGCAATTGCTATACACGCCGCAAGTGCCGGGCCGCGTGAGCCGCCGCTGCACCACCAAGCAGGATCATGGCTTGCAGGACGCGCTGGATTACCGCTTGATCGAATACGCCAAGCCCGCCATCGACCACGGCGCGATCGTGGATTTCGATCTGCCCATCCGCAACGTGGACCGCACGGTGGGCGCAATGCTCTCCGGCGAAATCGCCAGGAAGCACGGCGCCAAGGGACTGGAGCCTGACACCATTCACTTCAAGTTCACCGGTTCGGCGGGACAGAGCTTCGGAGCCTTCCTGGCCCGCGGAGTAACGTTGGAGCTGGAAGGCGATTCCAACGACTACGCCGGGAAGGGGCTTTCGGGAGGACGCATCATTGTGTATCCTCCACGCAAATCCACGTTCCTGCCGGAAAAGAATATCCTGATCGGCAACACGGTGCTGTACGGCGCCACCAGCGGCGAGGCGTATTTCAACGGCCGCGCGGGCGAACGCTTCGCCGTCCGGAATTCGGGAGCGACGGCGGTGGTGGAAGGCGTGGGCGACCACGGCTGCGAGTACATGACCAACGGCCTGGTGGTTGTGCTGGGCGAGACCGGCAAGAACTTCGCCGCCGGCATGAGCGGCGGCATCGCTTACGTGCTGGATGAGACCGGCGAATTCCAGGCCACGCGCTGCAACGTGGCGGGCGTGGATCTGGAGCTGCTCGAAGACGAAAAAGACATCAAGCTGGTGCGTTACTGGGTGGCGCGGCACGCCGAGGAAACCGAGAGTCCGCGCGCGAATTGGATTCTGGAGAACTGGGAGCGGATGTTGCCGCAG
>CAMAUG010000199.1 GCA_945861255.1 Candidatus Sulfopaludibacter sp. SbA3 | reverse complement strand
GGGCGGGAGGAAAGTCCGGTCTCCATAGGGCAGCATGCCGGCTAACGGCCGGGGGGGTTCGCTCACAAGCGGATTTCACGGAAAGTGCCACAGAAAATATACCGCCGGGGCCGGTTGTCCGCAAGGATGGCCGCGCTCAGGTAAGGGTGAAATGGTGCGGTAAGAGCGCACCGCGGCCGCGGTAACGCGCGCCGGCAGGGCAAACCCCATGCGGAGCAAGACCAAATAGGGGAGCAGGAGCGGCCCGCTCCGTTAGGACTTCCGGGTAGGTTGCTGGAGCCGGGGAGAGATCTCCGGCCAAGATGAATGGCTGCCGCCGGTTCGCGCTTCGCAAGAGGAGTGGACCGGGCACAGAAACCGGCTTATAGTCCGGCAGGCTCTTTGATTTCAAGCCGTGAGTAGTTGAGGGATTCGTCGAAAATGACGGTCTCGCGTAATCAGTACAAGGTCGTGTTGTAACGCCTGAGCCGCGATCCAGAGGTCATTCACTGGTACGGGCGTCCCCGCGCGTTTGGCCACCATGGCGCGAATGAGTGGGGGTAATGGAGAGTTCTTTTCGGTGTCCTCCGCCGGTGCGCTATTCACCCGGTCCCCTCCAGTCGCAACACAAATGCTGTGCCCTTTGCGGCGGTGTGAGGTGGGCGCTGGCCGAAGCCGCTGAGCCAGTGAGACGGCCATTGATTAATACCATTTCCCATGCAAGAATGGCATTATGAACCTGGCTCTCGACAAGGCTGGACGCGTGGTGCTGCCCAAGGCAGTGCGCGACGCGCTGCGTCTGGAGGCCGGCGATACACTGCGCCTGGAGAGCGACGGCGACCGCATTGTACTCCAGCCCGTTCGCCGCCGAGCCCCACTTCGCAAAGAGCATGGCATCTGGGTTTACCAGGGCGAAGCTTCCCAAACACCGATCGGTGAGATGGTGGACCGGATTCGCATGGATCGTCTCAAAGAACTCGCGCGATGATGGAGTTTTTCGACACTTCCGTTCTGGTCGCCGCGTTTTGGGGAGGCCACGTTCATCACGCGTCCAGCATCCTGGTGTTGGCGTCCGCCACCAAGAGGCGCTCCGCGTGTGGCATTCATAGTCTGGCCGAAGTGTATGCGACGATGACTGCCTTACCCGTGAAACCGATGATCCCGCCGGAGCAAGCCGCACTCTTCATAGAAGAAATTCAGAGGCGTGTAACCCTAATCGCGCTGGATGAGGAGGAGTACACGGAAACCATCCACAAGGCCGCCGAGCATGGGTTTACTAGCGGCCGAATCTACGACGCTCTTCTGCTTCGTTGCGCCGCGAAGGCGGATGCGCGCGTCATCTATACCTGGAATCTGAAACATTACACGGCCATCGCTCCCGAGCTGGCTGGGCGCATGCGGACTCCGTAATTCGCCGCGAATTCACATTTGGCGGCCAGCATTCGCCTACACCGCTTTCGCGGCGTCTTCCATGCTCACCGGCGGATTGTAATACAAGAAGCGCCCGCAGTTTTCGCAGGTCATGAACTGGTCGCCGCGTTTGAGGTCTTGGAAGACTTGGGGGCGGAGGACGATCTGGCAGGCGGCGCAGCGGCCCGTGGTGGCTTCGGCGATGGCGACGCCGTTCCACTTTTTGCGAATGCGTTCGTAGGTGGAGAGGGTCGGCGGAGTGATGGCTTTGACGGCCTCCGCGCGTTCGGTGCGGCACTGGGCCATCTGGGTCTGGTCGGCGGCGGTGCGTTCCTGCGCCACTTTCTTTTCGGCCTCCACGGATTTCTTTTCCTCAGTGAGGGCGACTTCGGCCTTTTTGACGTTGACTTCCAGCGGCTCGGATTCCGACATCAGTTCCAGGATGCGGTCCTCGGCTGTGCGGATTTCTTTTTGGATGTACTCGATTTCATGCTGGAAGGCCCGGTATTGTTCGTTGGTCTTGGCGCCGAGCATCTGATCGCGCAGCTTCGAAATCTTCTGCTCGTGCAGTTGGATGTCGCCTTCCAACTTCTTGCGTTCCTTCTGATTGGCCGTGAGCGCGGCGCGGTCGGCCTCCAGGCGGCGCAGGTGAGACTCTAAGGTTTTTTCAATCACCGCGATGTGCTTAGGGAGAGCCGCAATCTCCTTTTCAAGCTCGGCGATGCGGAGGTCGAGCGCTTGCAGCCGGCTGACCAGGAGACTCTCTGGGGGCATGGATTCTTGATTTTAGCACGCTGCACGGGCGATTCTTAGAGATGCCATGCATCACTTCGATAACTTTCCTCCGCTTCCGTTGACGCTTGAAGGCTCCAGCGTGCTGCACCAAATGCTGCGCGTGCGCTGGAAGGACTGGCGGGCCTTGCCGTCCAACCGCCGCGACGACATCGTGGGGCAGGCAAACGCAGTGCTTGCGCTGATGGAACAGGATGGAAGCGCGATCTTTTCGATGCTGGGCCACAAGAGTGATTTGATGCTGGTTCACTTTCGCCAGAACTTCGACGAGATCGGCGACGCACAGCGCACGCTGACCACGACGGCGCTGTGGGACTACGTGGAGCAGACCTCTTCCTATCTTTCGGTGGTGGAGCTGGGACTGTATGAATCGACGATGAAGGTGTATTCGTCGCTTGCCGAAAAGAACATCGCTCCGCACACCCCGGAGTGGGACGCGGAGATCGTGGAAACTCTGGACCGCCAGAGGCAGGCCATGCATCCGCGCTTGTTCCCGGAAATGCCCCTGCACAAATACATTTGCTTCTATCCCATGGACCGCCGCCGCGGGGAGGTCAAGAACTGGTACCAACTCCCCATCGCGGAACGGCAGCGGCAAATGGCGGAGCACGGCGAGGTGGGTCGGCGGTATGCCGGGCAGGTGAAGCAAATCATTACCGGGTCAATCGGCTTTGACGATTGGGAATGGGGTGTGGATCTGTTCGCCGAGGATCCCATGGTATTCAAACGGCTTATCTATGAGATGAGATTTGACGAGGTAAGTGCCGTGTACGCTCAGTTTGGGACGTTTTACGTCGGACGGCGGACCAGCGGGGTACAACTGTCCAAATTGTTGAGCGTGTAGGTTAATGCTTGAGAAGCTTGAGCACCATGGCGCGGTCGCTTTCCGCCGCGACGATGTCTCCCATTTTCCCGAAGGTTGCTCCCCGGTCGCGCCACCCCGGAATGAAGTTCGGGTTTATGAGAATCGCTTGGGTCTGGTCGGCCAGGGCGCGGGGGTAGTCGCCCAACCGGTAATACGCGTTTCCGCGCAAATTCCAAGCCAGCTCGACATCGGGATGCTCGCGCAGGACCGCGTTCAACTCGATGATCGCTTCCTGGTATTGCCCTCTATGGACCAGCAAACGGCCGCGATTGATCAGCGCGCCGACCGATTTCGCATCCTTGGGGGTGACCAGGATGGGGGGCGGCAGGGGAACCGGGGCTTGCAGAAGTGCCAGTGCTAGGAACAGCGATGTCACGGTTTCTAATCGGCGGCTAGTGGATTTTCGTCCACGGAGGAGGGGAAGTCCGACCCCGTTTCCGGGGGTTGAATGTTAGGGCGAATCCAACCGATAAGGTGATATGCTGGAGATGAAAAGGGGGGCTGTTGGACGACCGTCTGAAAGACCTGATGAAGGAACTCGGCGAAGCGATCAATGAGTCGCTCTCCGATTCTGACCGCATCGCTGCGGCCATCGGCGAAATCAAACGCGCCGGCTACGACGTTTTCCTGGTACTGGAAGCCACCATCGGCTTCAATAAGCGCGAGGAAGGCGACGACGCTGACGATGGCGAAACGGTCGAACTCGATCGCGGCTCCGAGCCCGCCACCCGCCGCAAACTCAGCAGGATCAAGCTCACGTCACAGGATCAGAAATTCCTGCGCGCGATGAAGATCTCCATTGAGGAAGAGAAGCACTAAGCTTCCAGATGGGCGAGATTGCTTGTCGATCTCAGCCTGCACTTCCGAAAGGCAGGGCTTCCGTCACGCTGAGTTGGCCGTGGACTTCCAGTAGGCCAGGATGCGCCGGCCAGTAGTTACAGGCTCTTGGCCGGCGCAAGAATCTCGACGTTTCCGGGCGTGAGCAAAACCGTTCGAACCTCGCCCCGTCCGCCGATCGGCCCCAGTGGTTTGCCATTCCAACGGACCTCAACGCCTCCCGCGTTTCCGATCTTAAGGGTTGCCGCATCCACACCCGAAATTGTTTTAAACTCGCTGGGCTGAAGGACTCCGGAAAAAATCTGGCGCCCTTGAGAACTGATGGAAAGCCATGTGAGTTCGCTGGCGGACAGGCTCAATTGCACTGCGGGCGTGGCTTCGGCAGAGGCAACATTGGGAGCAACGCCAAGAGTAGCGCCGGGAGCAGCACTAGTCTCAGCGATGGGGCCGGGACGATCATTCGCACTCGCCTCGCCAATGACGGCAATTGACCCGACCGGGTTTGAAGCTTCGGTCGCTACGTCGCCTGGGGGTGAGATCGCGGCGTCGTTCAGCATGACTTCGGGAGTGGCCGCAGCGGCCACCAGTGAAGCGGGGTCTGGACGGTCCGCCCACAGTGCATAGAATCCGGAACACACCGCAAGAGACAGCACCAACAATCCGGTGGTCCATTGCACATCCAACTTCGAAAAATCGGGGCGGCCTAACAACGATGGAAGCACGCCGATGCTTCGGCTTGCAGCGGACTTCGCCACCGCACTTGCCGCAGCGTCATTGGAGGAAGCGGCCTGCGGTTCCGCGCCGGACGGGCTGGTCATCGCGTTCAAGGCGGGCATGAGCGTCTCCGTATCAATGCCGACCAAGGTAGCGTACTGCCGCACGAAACTTCTGTAGAAGAATAGCCCCGGAAGACCCGCCAGATCGTCCGCTTCGATCGCGCGAAGGTAACTTTGCATGAGGCACAGATCCGTTGCGATATCGGGTATCGTTCTTCCCTGTCGCTCCCGCGCCGCGCGGAGCAGCAGCCCCACCGATATCACGGGTTTCGTGCTCATGGAAACTTTATAGGACTCAACAGCCGAAGGTACCATGAGCATACTATCGGCGGCTGTTAGCCATTCGATTGATTTTTTTTGGCTTACGCAACACTCGGGTCTTTGTCGTACCCCAACGCGCGCCAGTCCCGCGTGGATGCGCCTGACCCAATGGCTTTATTGAGTCCGGGCTGCGGTACTACAAGCCTAGCTGTTTCAATGACTTGCGTATGATCAATCACCGGCGTCGGCACACAATGGAGCGGGAAAGGCCTACTTGCCCCCGCCCTTCTTCGTCATGCCGCGGCCCATGCTGCCTGAGCTTACGAAACCGGCCATGATCGTGTGCTCGGCCATCGGAACGCGCGCCATGACCACCCGATGAACTTCGGCCGGCTTCATCTCGACCAGTTTGACGTGTTGCTCTTCGGTGAGCACGGCCTTCATTTTCGCCAGCGTCACGTCGAGTTCCTTGTTCTTCGACTCCGGAGCAAGGTCCTTCGCCGCGGCGATGAAGTCGCGTCTCATTTGGCTCAAATCAACTACCTGCTGAGTGGAAAGACCCAGCTCCGTCTGAAGCAAGGGAAGCACAAATACCGTCATCGCGGCACGATGAACGGGATCATTCATCATCCGCATCTCCATGCCATCCGGCATCGAGCCATGCTTTCCGCCGTGCTCCATCGGCGTCGTTCCGTGATCTTGATGAATCTGCGCCGCTTGTCCGGCGTACGCCGAGGCCAGCGACAGCACAGCCATTCCAGTTCGCAGCAAAAGTCCCGGTGCCGTCATGATTCCTCCTCAACGCCTGTCCCTGACGGGAACTGAATCTACACTCCCACAAATAGCATGCGGCGGGCCATTTGCTAGACCGGCTTTAGCTTAGGCCGGAGCTTAGGCCGGCCGGAAGCCGGTCCCAAGTCCGGTCGGCGCCTTATGCGACGCGCGAGGGACGAAGTCGCGTCGCGAGAATCAGCAGCAGCGCGACGACGTACAGGGCTCCCCCGGCAAGCAGAGTCAGCCGGAGCCCTGCATAGATCGCCAGCATGATTGCGCCGGCGGAGCCAAGGACGCTTGCCGCGGCGTTCAAGGACCAGGCCCAGCGCACCGATGACGGATTACGCTCCTCCAGGCGCCGCAATCCGCATGGGAACGGCATACCCATCAAGAATGCCGCGGGAGCAATGACGACCGCCGTGCTCGCCATTTTCGCGGCTAGCGGCCAACCCGCCGCGACGCTCACCAGCAAAGGCGAGCCGAGCGCCAGTGCGGCCACCAATCCCGCCACGCCCGCCAGCACGCGTACCAAACGCGCGTCGTCTCCGGCCACGACGCTCCGGCTGGCATAACTGCCCGCGCCGCTGGCCACCAGCATGGAAAACACGATCACCGTCAACGCATAGGTGGGATGGCCCAGCAGCAGCACGAACTTCTGAATCAGCGCGACTTGAATCAGGATGTACCCCGCGCCCAAGCAGAGAAAATACCACAGGAACGTCATTTCGCCACGCTGCTTTGGTAACCGCGCGCCCAGCAGGAATCTAGGCAAGAGCAAGATCAGTACCGTTGCCGCGATGCTCAAGCCCATCAGCACGAACAAAAGCGGCATAGCGCGGTTCACCTTATAATCGGCATTGGCTTTGTTGGCGAGCCACAGGAAGTTCGCCAAATCACGCGGCTGCACCGTGTAGAAGAAGAACGGCCGGTCGTCGCCCACCGCCGAGACATCATATGGATACGCGCTTAGAAATGCACTGACGTTTTTTGTGGAAAGAATTTGCGCGAACGCGTTGGCCTCCGTTCCGCCGGGCAGATACACCGCTTCCAACTTCGATTGAGACAGAAATTCACGCGCGCGGGCGATATCGGCGCCGGTGAATGGTTTGCGGGAAATCAGCACCGTATCCTGGGCGCCCCAGCCCTGCAATTCCGCCGCGTCGTCGCGCACCACCATCACGTGACGGGCCGGATCGGGCTCGCGCAGCCGTGCCAGCGCGTCCATTGCCAGAGTAATCAGCCGCAGCGATTCCCGGGGAGGTTCGAACCCCCAGCGGGTGAAAGCCAGCACGCCGTCGTCGCTGAGGTGCGTTAAGTAATCGTAAAACGCTTCCGTGGTGTAGAGGTTGTTCTCTGAGAGAGCGAAGGCGCCCGCCGCCGTAGAGGCCCACGTGTCCACCAGGGTTGCCTGCACCACCTGATAGCGCTCCGTGCTGCGGCGCACGAAGGAACGCCCGTCTTCGACATACACGCGCACCTCAGGCCGGAAATAAAGACGATGGCTTTCTCCCGCGAACCGGTTGCGCATCACCGTATTGGCGATGATAGGGTTGATTTCCACGGCCGTGATGTCGCGGCTGCCGGACGAAAGCGCGCGCCCGACGTCATACCCGCCGCCGGAGCCGATCACCAGGGTCTTGGCGCCGGGCCGCAGGAAGTACGGAAACGCGGGCCCGCCCCGCGCCAGGTCGCGG
>CAMAUG010000198.1 GCA_945861255.1 Candidatus Sulfopaludibacter sp. SbA3 | reverse complement strand
AGCACTTCCTCGGGCGGCTGCTGTTTAGCGTCTTCGATGTGGACCACCACCACCTGTGATTTACCTGCGTCGAGGATATCCTTGACGGTTCCACCGGAATGGTGCCAATGCCACGCGTCCAGGCACAGCGCCCAACTGGGTCCGGCCTCTTTACACAACGCCACGATCTGCGGAACCGTGTAAAGGAATTCGTATTTGAGCCGTTTGCGAAAGTGCAGCGGCGCAAGATTTTCGACAGCAATGCGGATCTTGTGGCGCTCCAATATTGGGGACATCGCTCGCATCCGGCCAAGGACCACTTTTCGCCATTCTTCCTTCGGAGTATCACTTGAGCTGAGAATCGTCGTCATGACCCGCGAACAGCCGATGGCGGCGGCGAATTGACAGAATTCATCCAATCGGCCGAGCGCAGTCTGAAATGCCGCTTCGTCAGCGACTCCAGGATTCGTGGGGCTGCTCAGGAAACCTACTTTGAGTTTGAGCTCCGTCAGCATCGCGCGGACTTTCTCGGGACCGTCTTTCACCATGGAGGCGTAGGGCAGCAAATCCACGCCCGCATAACCGGCGCGGGCGGCCACGCGGAGAAACTCCTGCCACTCGACGTTCCAGGGTGGTTCGCCGGCTGCCCAGAACCCGTTCAGAGTCCGCATGGTCACCGGCATCACTCCACGGGCCGCCAGCGCAGGGCTGCCGGTGGCGGCGATGACGGCCGCGCCGGCTGTTGTCTTAAGAAAGCCTCTGCGATTCAAGGATGTATACATGTGTGTTCCTTTACCGCGCCCGAACTCGCGTACACGGAGAACCAGCGCCTAGAACATGGTAGGCCCGCCCAACAGTATTGTCAAACGCCCGCGCCGCGGATGCCAGCGCCGGGGCAGGCGGCATCTCGCCTTTTCTTAGACGAAAGTGATCCTGGCTTTCTTCATGACCGCGACGGTGGCCTCCAAGGTCTTCTTGGCGACTTCATCCGGCGTGGTGCCGACCGGGAACCGGCTGAGAGGCTCCGGACTCACATGCCCTTCATAGCCAATCTGTTTGAGCGCCTTAAGGAACCCATTCAGGTTAATCATGCCCTCACCGGGCAACAGGCGCTCATTGTCCTTTACATCTGCAGGGCTCAATTTCTTGGAATCGTCAAGATGGACCACGATGACCTGCGATTTATCCGCTGCGATGATATCCTTGACGGTGCCGCCGGAATGGTGCCAGTGCCATGCGTCGAGGCACAGTCCCCAACCGGGGCCGCTTTCTTTGCACAGCGCCACGATCTCGGGAACCGTGTATAGGAATTCGTATTTGAGCCGCTTGCGAAAGTGCAACGGAGCCAGGTTCTCGATGGCCACGCGGACCTTGTGACGTTCCAGTATCGGCGACATCGCATTCATCCGGCCGAGTACGCGCTTTCGCCATTCGTCCTTCGGAACATCGCTCGAACTAAGAATCGCTGTCACCAGGCGAGGGCAGCCGATGGCGCTGGCGAACTGACAGACTTCGTCCAGGCGTTTGAGTGATGCCTCAAATGCCGCGTTGTC
Source organism: Candidatus Sulfopaludibacter sp. SbA3 (assembly GCA_945861255.1). Lineage (GTDB taxonomy): Bacteria > Acidobacteriota > Terriglobia > Bryobacterales > Bryobacteraceae > Palsa-187. The sequence continues at coordinate 5,886 of CAMAUG010000198.1, read as the reverse complement.
GGTGGCGGCGGGATTCGCTGGGCAGCCCAGGAACCCCACTCTCAGTTTGAGTTCGGAGAGCAGCGCGCGGACTTTTTCCGGGCCGTCTTTCACCATGGATGCGAACGGCAGGCCGTCTACGCCTCCGTAACCGGCGCGGGCGGCCACGCGGGCGAACTCTTGCCACTCCACCGTCCAGGGAGGCGCACCAGCGGCCCAAAATCCGTTTAGAGACCGCATGGTGACGAACATGCCTCCACCGGCGGCAAGCCCCGGGCTGCCCGCAGCGGCCAACGCTGCCGTCCCACCAGTCACTTTCAGAAAGTCTCTACGAGTCACGGTTGTATGCATATTGAATAACCCTTGCCTGCCGCGTCCAAGCCTTGGCCGCGCAAGGCGGCACGAAATCATAAAGCGCGCGACCGCCTATGCGAGCTTGATGCCGGCCTTCTTCATGACCGCGACGCTCGACGCCAGGCTGGCCCGGGCGACTTCCTCGGCGGATGTGCCGACGGCGAATCGACGGAGAGGCTCAGGGCTCACGCCTCCCTCATAGCCGATTTTTCTGAGCGCTTTGAGGAACCCATCCAGGTTGACGACACCTTCGCCGGGCATCACCCGCTCCAGGTCTTTCACGTCTTCAGGCCGCTGCTGCTTGGCGTCGCAGATGTGCACCGCGACAATGCGCGATTTGCCTGCGGCAATGATATCCTCGACAGTGCCGCCGGCGTGGTGCCAGTGCCAGGAATCGAGCGCTAAACCCCAGTTCGGTCCGGCGTCCTTACAAAACTCAGTCGTTTCCGGCACGCGGTAAATGAACTCATACGGAAACTGTTTCCGGTAGTGCAGCGGCCCGGAAAATTCTATGCCGACGCGGACGTTGTGCCGGTCCATGACCTGCGACATGGCGCGGGCGCGGCCGAGACTTATTTTTCTCCATTCGTCTTTCGGTACGTCCATCGACGAATTCATTCGAAACATCAAACGTGGGCACTCGATGGCGGCGGCGAATTTGCAGATGTTGTCGAAACCCTTGAACGCGGTCTGAAACGCGGCCTCGTCGCGTATGAAGGGATTCACACCAGTGCTCAGGAACCCTGGTCTGAGCTTCAGCTCGGCAAGCAGTGCGCGAACCTTTTCCGGGCCGTCCTTCATGATGGCGCCGAAGGGCAAGTCGACGCCCGCGTAGCCGGTGCTGGCGGCCAGGCGCGCCATCGCCTGCCATTCCACGTTCCAGGCAGGCGCCTGCTCAACCCAGAACCCGTTCAGATTCCGCATGGTGAGGAACATCCCCTTGCGCGCAGCCAGCACCGGGCTTGCGGCGGCAAGTGCCGCTGTCCCGCCAGCCGCCTTGAGAAAGTCTCTGCGATTCAGTGGTGTGTGCATTAGCGTCCGTTCCCTCGCTCAATTCGACTGCGGCAGCTTGAAGGCCATGTATTCAGCGGAGTAGTTGCCGCCGCTGATCGCGACTACCAGGTACTGCTGCCCGTTCACGCTGTAGGTCATGGGGGAACCGGTCTGCGGCGCCGGCATCCAGACCGCTCCCAGTTCCTTGCCCGTAGCTTTGTCGTAAGCCCTGAGCATCGCGCCGCGCGGGTGGGTGCTGGTGGTGGTCACCTGCGTATCGCCCTGAATCACCAGCGTCTTGGTCACCAGCGTGCCGGTATCGTAGCCGGCCTGGCCTGTGTTTGGAATACTGAGGCCCTTGAGCGCCGGATGGTTGCGTACGAAGTCGGGTGTTTCACCGTTAGGCACCTGCCAGATAATTTCGCCACGATCCATGTTGATGGCGGAGATGCTGCCGTACGGCGGCTTGACCAGAGGCAGGCCGCTGACACTCAGAGATGCCGCGCTCGCCGCCGTGATGGACGACGGGGGCGCGGCAGCGACGTCCGCGCCGGACCCTTCGCTGGACGTTCTGCCCATGGGGCGAACTTCCTGTCCCGCCCGGCCTAGAATGTAATCCACATCGGAAAGCTCTTTTTCCGGTGTTTTCACCAGGCCGAGTGCCGCGATGACCGATTGGGCATACGCGTAAACCGTGTGCGTCTCAGGATCATAAGCGGCTCCGGGCCAGTTGGTGCCGCCCGCCATGGAAGGCAGGATCAGCGTGGCTAGAGGGCCGCCCGCCCGGCTGATGACCGGAGGCGTATATAACGGACCCAGTTTGTATTGCGAAACGATCTTTTCCGCCTGCGCGCGCAATGCCGGAGTGAAGTCGATCAGGCCGTCGATCGAAACGCCTTGGCGGGTGTAGGCGGGCGGCTTGGTTGGAAAAGGCTGAGTAGGAGAATACCACTCGCCAGGAACGTCGCCCTGGGGCACCGGACGCTCCTCAATGGGCCAGACAGGCTGGCCCGTCACGCGGTCGAACGTGAAAATCAGGTTTTGTTTCGTGGGCTGGATCACGGCCTTGACTACTTTGCCATCCACGTTCAGATCGGCCAGCATCGGCGCGGATGAAATGTCGTAGTCCCAGATGGGATGGTGCGACAGCTGGAAGTGCCATTTTCTGCGGCCGGTCTTCAAGTCCACGCAGACCAGCGATTCGGCGAAAAGATTGTCACCTGGGCGGTGTCCGCCATAGTAATCGGAGCTTGGGGTCTCCACCGGAAGATAGGCCAGGCCCAGTTGCTCGTCGACCGCGATCTGAGTCCACACGCCGTTGTTGCCGTTGGTGGCCCAGGATTCCTTCAGCCAGGTATCATTGCCGAATTCGCCGGGGCGCGGAATGGTGTTGAATTGCCAGAGCTTCTTTCCGGTCCGAACATCGAAGGCGAGCACCAGGCCCTTCGTATTGTTGTGCGTTTTGGGCATGTTGCCCTCGCGGAAAGAAGAGCCGACCAGCACTACGCCGCTGCGGGTGACGGCAGGCGTGGAATGCAGGCCGATTTCGCCGGTTTCAAGATCGATTGGTTGTCCGGTGCCGTAAACGGCGAACTGCTTCATATCGACGCGGCCGCCGGCACCGAATCCCTTGATGGGGGCACCCGTTTTGGCGTCCAGAGCAACCAGGCGATAGCCGGTAGTCACGTAGATGATTCGGTCGTCGCCTTTGCCGTCGGTCCAATAGGATACTCCGCGGCCGGAAAGCTGGCGTGCGGAAGCCGCCGAACGTGCGCCTTCATGTTCGCCATGCACCCACAAAAGCTCGCCTGTGGCGGCGTCCAGCGCCACAACGGAACGCCGTGTACCCGCGACCGCGTAGAGCACACCTTTGACCATGAGCGGCGTACCCTCAAGCTTGAACTCAGGGCGCGGGCCGAATATGTCGGTCTTCAGGCGCCACGCCACTTCCAGTTTGTTGAAGTTGCTCCCGTTAATCTGATCCAGCGGGGAATAGCGGTAGTTGCTGAGATCACCGGCATACGCCGGCCACTCACCATTGGCGGTTCCGCTTTGTGCCCCGGCGGCGGCAGCGAAAACGGCAAGCGCCGCCGTCAAGAAGATGCAAGTTCTTGGTTGCATAGGTGAATCCTTTCCGCGACCTTTTGGGGCCGGGCACAAGTTGGGGCCGGGCACAAGCGCCCCGCGCGCGGCGCTATGTGGCCTGTCTTGCATCCGGCGCAGTGTTGTTCCAGCCGGGACGCGCCACGTGCCACGTGCCGCGCCGATTGGCCGCGCTACTTCGTTATCACACCGCAAGCGATGCGATCGCCCGCATTCCCCGCCGGATCGGTCTTCAAGTCGTCTCCCTTGGCATGGATGACCAGCGCGGTCCCGCCGTTGGCGAATACCGAGTGATTGTCACTGCCAAGATTGACCCGGGGATCGACGATTGTGGTTTTCGCCGTGCCATCCGCCTTGACGGTGAAGTTCGGCATGTCTCCCGCGTGCGGTCCCTCGGGGTTGTCCAATCCGTGCTTCTTTTGATCGGGATTAAGGTGTGGGCCTGCCGAAGTAAATGGCGGTTCACACTTGCCCACCTGATGGATATGCAGGGCGTGCTCGCCGGGCGTCAGGTTCTTGACGTTGAGTCTGATCGACGCGCCCGCGCCTTTCTTCCCCGGGGACAGCGTGGCCATGCCAACGCTTTGTCCCTTGGCGTCTTTTAGCTCCACGACGGGCTTGTCGGCGGCGTAGAGCATGGCGCCGGAAAAAATCGCAACCGTGAAAATGTATTTGATCATATAAGAAGATCTTTGCACAAACGAAGCCAAACGTGCAGCGGCGCGCGGGCCTCGGGATCCGCAGCGACCCACTACCCAGGCCATCACCTTAGTTTCTGCTGTGAATCCGGATCCGGCGTGAGCCTCACATAGGAAATATCTCCATCAAGGCTGCTCCACCAATGTGGCAGGCGCCCCGGAATCATCACCACGTCGCCCTTGGCGACCCGCCGGCTGACGCCACCCTCAATGCGCCCATCAACTATCGTGCCGCCGGTCACCAAGGTTCCCGCACCTTCCAACATGTAGTAGATCTCGGTCACTCTGGTGTTGTGTACGCCAGCCCGCTCTTTCGCCTCGTTAGACTTCGGCCGGAACACAACGAAAACGCCGACGCGATACCCGCCCACATCGGCGACGCGAATGGGCGCGTCGGTTATCTTCTCCTTCGGCAGCTGCTTCAGTACGGCCTGGATGTCGGCAGCGCTGACGTCCGTGGCCGGAGCAGGGGCCGGAAGCGGTTCCTGTGCCGCGGCGAAACAAGCAGATAACACAATCCCGGTTAACAATTTCAGCATGGTCTCCGCCCTTTGGGTCACCATCATTTCTTGCCTCCTTCCGGCAGCGCAAACGCTATGTAACTGGCTGGTGCGGATTTTTTCTCAGCACCCTTGTCCCCGCCCCGCCGCCCGAGAGTGGCGGAATAGATGACCACGTATTGCCGTCCGCCCACCTCATATGTGATCGGAGTGGCGTTGCCGGATTGCGGCATCACCGTTTCCCATAATAGCTTGCCGTTGGTCTTATCGAAGGCCCGGAACTTTCGGTCGAAGATGGTTGCCCCGATAAACAACACACCGCCCGCGGTGACAACCGGCCCGCCGTAGTTCTCTGACCCGGTGTCCTTCATCCCTTTGGCGACCAGTTCGGGATACTCGCCGAACGGAATCTTCCAGGCATACTCGCCCGTACTGAGATTAATCGCGTTCAGAGTTCCCCATGGCGGCACCACCGCTGGGTAGCCATCCGGATCGAGAAACTTGTGTAAACCGGTAATCCGGTAGGGTGCCGCCTGCGGCGACGCTTCCGGTTGGATTTCTTTGTCCGGACCACCCAGAACATGCTCGGCGATCCCAACCCGCTGCCTGGCGGTCAGCAGCGGAAACCCCGGCATGCGCCCGGCTCCTCCCTGAATGGTTGCGGCGACCTGCGCAGCGGTCCTCTTGCCTCGCAGATCGACCAGCGACGGAATTGCGGTGGGAGATCCCGTCATATCGTCCTTATGGCATCCAGCGCAATTGGACAGATAGAGTTGCCGCGAAGACGTGCCGCCCTCATTGTCGACCAGCTTGGTATACCAGGGAACATCGTTGGCGTTGATGTAAATCAGGCCGGTTTCCGGATCGAATGCCGACCCGCCCCATTCCGCGCCTCCATCGAAACCGGGAAAATTAATGGTGTCCTGGCCCAGAGCGAACGGAAGGAACTGGCCGCCGCTACGCATCGTCCGGAATTGCTCGGCGACCGCCGCGTGAGCTTCCGGACTGCGATTGGTCAGCATGTCCGCCGTCAGACTCTGCCGGGAAAATGGCGCCGGTTTCGTAGGCAGTCCCTGCGTCGCCGCGGTCTTCTCGCCGGGAACCGTGCTCGGCGGGTACTCGCGGTATTCAATGGGGAATAGCGGCTTGCCGTTCGTTCGGTCAAACAGATAAACGAATCCTTGTTTGGAAGTCTGGGCCACGGCGTCGATCGTCTTCCCGTCCCGTTTGATGCTGACCAGAGTGGGAGGCGAGTCGAA
>CAMAUG010000197.1 GCA_945861255.1 Candidatus Sulfopaludibacter sp. SbA3 | reverse complement strand
CCATCTACGGCACCGCGTTCACCCTGGCGCTGTTCGCAGTGTTCACAGTGTCCGAAAAAATCAACTTGCGTCGCGAGCAAACGGAAAAAAAGGGCCTGGAGCAGTTTAATCTGGAGCATCAGGGGAGCGTGAATTCCGAGAGTCTGAATGCGCGCCCCGGCTGCGTGTTGGTTGCCGTGCGCGACTACAACCGCATGGAGCATCTCAAGCGCGTGCTCGAAAAAACCAACCTGCGGCGGCACGACATCGTGGTGATGACCGTCCGCCAGATCGCCACCGGCGGCGAATACGACCTGGCGGAAAATCAACTCTTCAGCGGATACGAAAAGGAGCTTTTCAGCCACGTGGTCACCCTGGCCGAAAAAGAAGGCAAACCAGTGGAGCTTCTCATGGTTCCAGCGCTGAATCCGTTCGACGCGATGGCGGATACCGCGAACCGCTTGCGTGCTTCCCGATTGGTGACCGGCGTGAGCGCGCGCATGACCTCCGACGATCTGGCGCGCCGCATCGGCCTGGCGTGGGAGCATTTACCGGAACCGCGCCACCCGTTTTCGCTCGAGGTGATCAGTCCGGACCGGCCGTCCGCGTTTGTCAATCTTGGCCCGCACCCGCCGCGGTTGTGGCCCGAGGACGTCGACCGATGTCACGACGTCTGGCTGAAGCTCAGCGAAGCGCCGCAGTTCGGCGCTCGCTTGCACCACCGGGACGTGGTGGGGGTCGCGCTGCGCAGGTTGGAGAAAGACCTGGAGGGCGAACAGCATGAGGAAGTGCTGCGCGACGTTGAGCGCGAATTGCGCCACGAATGATTCCGGTCCGGCGCGCGACTCGGGGCTGTCCGGTCTAGTTTTATACTGAAGACTCATGCCCACAATCAAAGTTGGAATCAATGGATTTGGCCGCATTGGCCGCAATGTTGTCCGCGCGGGGTTGCACAACCCCAATATCGAGTTTGTCGCGGCCAACGATCTAACCGACGTCAAGACGCTCGCGCACCTGCTGAAGTACGATTCAATCCTCGGCCGGCTGGACGGCGAAGTGAAGGTGGAAGCCGATGCCATCGTGGTCAACGGCAAGCGCATCAGGATTTTCGCGGTCAAAGACCCGGCTGAAATCGACTGGCCCGGCGTGGGCGCGCAGGTGGTGGTGGAATCCACTGGAAGATTCACCGATGCCAAGGACGCCGCCAAGCATCTGCGCGGGTCCGTGAAGAAGGTCATCATCTCGGCGCCGGCCAAAAATGAAGACATCACGGTGGTGCTGGGAGTCAACGACGGCGCCTACGACGCATCCAAGCACAACATCATCTCCAACGCGTCTTGCACCACCAACTGCCTGGCTCCGGTGGTCAAGGTCCTGCATGAAACGTTTGGCATCGAGAAGGGCTCGATGACCACCATCCACAGTTACACCAACGATCAGAATGTGCTGGACTTCCCGCACAGCGACCTGCGCCGCGCCCGCGCAGCCGCGCTCAATATGATTCCCACCACCACCGGCGCCGCAAAGGCCATCGGCCTGGTGATGCCGCAGTTGAAGGGTAAACTCGACGGCTATGCCATGCGCGTTCCCACGCCCAATGTCTCCGTTGTGGATTTAGTCGCCGTGCTGGCGAAGCCCACCACCACCGAGGCAGTGAACGCGGCATTGAAGGCCGCCGCCGATGGACCGCTGAAAGGCATCCTCGCCTATACCGAGGACTCGGTGGTCTCCACCGACATGCTGCACAACCCGAACAGTTCCATCGTCGACGCGCAGCTGACCAAGGTATTGGATGGGAACCTGGTGAAGGTGGTCGCGTGGTACGACAACGAGTGGGGCTATTCGATGCGCGTTGTGGATCTGGTCGAGTTCCTGGCGAAGAAGGGGCTGTAGAACCGGTTTGCGGCTCAAAGAGGGGAGGTCCGGAGGAACGCGATGATGACCAGAAGGCAGGCAGCGCTGACATGTGCAGGCGCACTGACCAGTCTTGCCGCCGATAGCAACAAGCGCATCGGCGAACGAGTGCGTGTCCTGCGTGTGCCTGCTGGCGGTTTGCAGCCGCAATGCGTCGTGGATGATCGTGGCGTGCTGCACCTGCTATATTTTGCCGGTGACGCGGATCACGGCGATGTGTTCTACGTCCAGTCCCTTGATGATGGATCGACGTTCTCCTCCAGCGTTCGTGTGAATAGCCAGCCGCGCAGCGCCATTGCTATTGGCACGATTCGTGGGGCGCAGCTTGCCATTGGCAAGGCAGGCCGCGTACATGTCGCCTGGAATGGCTCGTCCGAGGCCGAACCCAAAGGGCCGATGAACCCTGATGCCGGTAAGCCCGGCATGCCCATGCTCTACAGCCGTCATGACGATGCGGGCAAAGTTTTCGAGCCCCAACGCAGCCTCATGCATGGATCGTTCGGGCTTGACGGCGGCGGCTCGATTGCCGCGGACGGCGCGGGAAGCGTTTACGTGCTTTGGCATGGCATTGCATTGAATGAAGCCAAGGGACATGGCGCCGGTGAAGCGCGGCGGCGGGTTTTTCTAACCAAGTCAGAAGACGAAGGCCGCTCGTTCGGGGGAGAGCGCGCCGTTTGGTCACGGCCAACTGGAGCTTGCGGATGCTGCGGCATGAAAGCCCACGCTGACCAAAGCGGCAACCTGTGGACGCTGTACCGTTCCGCGACTGAGTCAATCCACCGCGACATCTACGTGCTCAGTTCCAAAGATCGCAGCCAGAGTTTTTCCGGCGGTTTGTTGCACAAATGGGACATCAATGCATGTCCTATGAGCAGCATGGACATCGCGGACAACGGTGATCGCGTGGTGGGAGCCTGGGAAACGGGGGGGCAGGTATACTGGGCGCAACTTAATGGTGGTAGTCCTCAGCCGATCGCCCCTGTGGGAGAGAGTAAAAGCCGCAAACATCCGCGCATCTCCGTGAACCGCGCCGGCGAGGTTCTGCTGGTCTGGACCGAGGGGACGGCCTGGCAAAAGGGTGGCTCCTTAGCCTACCAACTCTACGACAAGCGAGGGCGGCCCACTGCCGAACCCAGGCAAATGCCAGGCATTCCCACTTGGAGCTTCGCCACTGTCGCAGCGAGACGCGACGGCGGTTTCGTGATCCTGTATTAAGGCCCACGCTTTCGATCGCGCGACTAACGCCACTAGCAGAGAACAGACGTATTTTTCTACTGTCGGGCTCAGCCTGCATGCCGAATTGGGGTTACCGTTGTCTGTTTGGCGCTGCGTCCCGCGCCGCATTTCGATTGATATTCCCGATATACTAAGCAAGTTGTACGGAAACTGGCGCGACTTTTCGTGCCGGGCCGGCCGCGTGCGCGGCGAACCTGACCGGAACCTCGCGCACCACGCGAACCAATGGACTGGATACGAGACTTGCGCTATGCTGTCCGCGTGTTACGCGGCAGTCCTGGATTTGTTGTTGTGGCGATTCTCACCCTCGCGCTGGGGATCGGCGCTTCCACGGCCATCTTTAGCGTTGTAGATGCGGTATTGCTCAATCCGCTGCCCTATCCCGATCCAGACAGCATCGTGCGCGTTTTGGAAGCCACGCCGGAGGGCGGCTTGAGAGGAACCTCCACCTTGAACTTCCTCGACTGGCAAAAACAGAGCAGCTCGTTCGAATTTCTTGCGGCCCAGACGTTAACATCAATGACCATTTCCGGAATCGACGCGCCGGTTTTCGTGCGCGGCGCGCGCGTTTCTCCGAATTATTTTGACATCGCGAAAGTCAAGCCGGCCTTGGGCCGTTTATTTCTGGACGAGGAGGCCGAGCCCGGAAAGGATCGCGTGGCCGTGCTGAGCAACGCGCTGTGGTTGCGAAATTTTGGCGCGGACCCATCCATCGCCGGCCGCGCGGTGCAATTGGACGGTGAAGCGTACACGGTAGTGGGAGTGTTGCCTCCGGGAACCTCCTTCGATCGCGGCCGGCAGCAGATCTGGACGCCCATGGCCTTCAAGCCGTCCGAGATGACGCGCGCTTTGCGCTGGTTCGGCGTCTTCGGCCGGCTCAAACGTGGAGTCACACTGCAACAGGCGCAAGTGGAGATGAAAACCATCGCCGCGCGAATCGCCGCCGAGCATCCGGAAACCAACAAGGGCTGGAGCGTCGCCGTAGACAGGTTCGCGGACATCCTGCTGGCGCCAGGAGCCCGCTTATCCATGATCGTGCTGATGGCCGCGGTCGGGATGCTGTTGTTGACCGGTTGCGCGAACCTTGCGAATCTGGCCCTGAGCCGCGCCGTGGCACGCGAGCGTGATGCTGCCGTGCGTGCTTCGCTGGGCGCGGGACGCTGGCGGATGGCGCGGCAGTCTTTGACGGAATACATTCTGCTGAGCGCGTGTGGGGGCGGCGCCGGTGTAGCGATTGGGTACGCGGCGATGCGGGCGTTGAGCGCGGCGCTGCCGACGGCTGCGCTGCCCGCGGAAGTACAGGTGACGATGAGCATGCGCGTTCTGCTTTTCGCGCTGGCCGTCTCCGTCTGCACGGGAATCCTGTTTGGCCTTGCTCCGGTGTTGCACGCCACCAATCCGAACTTGGCCGCGGTCATGAAGGAGGGCGGCCGCGGTGTTGCCGGCGGAGCCCGGCGCGGTCTACGCAACTCCCTGGTCGTGGCTGAAGTCGCGCTGGCGTTCGTGCTGTTGACGGGCGCCGGGCTCATGCTGCGGACCTTCTTTCAACTGCTGGACGTGGAGATGGGATTCAAGGCCGTTAACGTCCTGACTATGCGGCTCCCCGTCGCCCCGGCGCGTTTTCCCGAGCCCGCGCAACTCGAAGCATACCTGCGTCAGATTCGTACGGCCGTCGAGGGCGTGCCAGGGGTGCGGAGCACCGCGCTTACATCCGCGCTGCCGTTGCAGGGCTGGGCGATGATCACGTCATTCGCCGTGGCCGGGCGCGCCGATGGCGACCATGCCCGCTGGCCTTCTGGATTTTACAAAATCGTGAGCCCGTCGTATTTCGATACGCTCGGCATCACCGTGCGCAAGGGCCGCGCGCTCACCGAACGGGACACCGCGGGCGCGCCGCGCGTGCTGATGATCAATGAAACGGCCGCCAAACGGTACTTCGCGAATGAAGAGCCCGTTGGGCAGCGGTTGTTGATGCCCTACGACGTTCCGGGCACGCCCGAGTACGGGAAAGATGTTCCGTGGGAAATCGTCGGCGTCATCGCCGATGAAAAGATCAACAACCTGAGCGATCAACGGAGCGCGGGCGTCTATGTTTCGCTCGCGCAGAGCCCGCATTATTCACCGAGCCTCGCGATACGCACCGGCGTGGAGCCGCGCTCGCTCGAGCGCTCGATTCGCCAGGCCATCGCCCAGGTCAGCCGCGAACAAGCCGTGAGCGATGTGCGGACCATGGAGGAAATCAGGAGCGAATCGCTGGTGGCCGGCCGGTTGGAAGCGCTTCTGCTCGGCGTGTTCGGCGGGTTGGCGCTGTTGTTGGCGGCGATCGGGATTTACGGCGTGATGTCCTATTCCGTGGCGCAGCGTACCCATGAACTGGGGCTGCGCGCAGCGTTAGGAGCCAAACCGGCGGATCTCATGAAGCTTGTGCTCGGCAGCGGGTTGCTGCTGACCCTCGCGGGCCTGGCCATCGGATTCGCGGGAGCGCTGGCGCTGACGCGCGTGATGACGGCGATCCTCTTCGGCGTTGCCCCGCGCGATCCGGCGACCATGGCGTCAGTCGCCGCCATCTTATTGGCAACGGCGGCGGCGGCCTGCGTGATCCCCGCATGGCGCGCGATGCGCGTGGATCCGGCCGTGGCGTTGCGCCAGGAATAGGTTCAGCTCGCGTCCGTAGCGTATTCTAGAAATTCATGGCTGAATCTCCCATCACCGCGCGCGGCAAGGATTTTGCCGCGTGGTATCAAGACGTGGTTATTACCGGCGACATGGCGGAACCCGCGGAAATCGTCAAGGGCTGCATGGTCATCCGCGCCAACGGCTACGCCGTGTGGGAACTGCTGCAACGCGAACTGGACCAGCGCTTCAAAGACACGGGTCATCAGAATTTCTATTTCCCTCTGCTGATCCCGCAGAGCTTCCTGCAAAAAGAAGCCGAGCACGTGGAAGGCTTCTCGCCGGAGCTCGCCGTCGTCACCATCGCGGGCGGCAAGCAGTTGGAGGAGCCCTACGTCATCCGTCCCACGTCGGAGACCATCATCGGGCACTTCTTCGCCAAGTGGATTCAGAGCTGGCGCGATCTGCCCATGCTCACCAACCAGTGGGCCAACGTCATCCGCTGGGAGCTGCGCACGCGCATGTTCCTGCGCACAACGGAGTTTCTCTGGCAGGAGGGCCACACCGCGCATGCCACGCATGAAGAAGCGCTCGAAGAAGTGCTGCGCATGCTGGATGTGTACGCGGAGGTGGCCGAGGACGTCATGGCAATGCCCGTGATCCGGGGGGTGAAGACGAAATCCGAAAAATTCGCGGGCGCGCTGCGCAGTTATTGCATTGAAGGCATGATGCAGAACGGGCTGGCGTTGCAGGCGGGCACCTCGCATGACCTGGGTCAAAATTTCGGCAAAGCCTTCGACGTGAAATTCCAGAACAAGGAAGGCCAGCTCGATTATGTGTGGCAGACCAGCTGGGGTGTTTCCACGCGCCTGATCGGCGGGCTGATCATGTCGCATTCCGACGACAAGGGGCTGGTGTTGCCTCCCAAACTGGCGCCCCACAAGGCGGTGCTGGTGCCCATCTATCGAAAGGACGAAGAGCGGGCCGGCGTGCTGGAAGCCGCCGCGAAGATCGCCAAGGACGTGGGCGCGAAGCTGGACCTGCGGGAAGGCCAGACTCCCGGGGCCAAGTTTTATCACTGGGAGCGGCGCGGCGTGCCGCTGGTGCTGGAACTGGGGCCGCGCGATCTGGCGTCCGGCAACATCGTCGTGAAGCGGCGCGATACCGGCGCGAAAGAAGTGGTTCCGCAGGGTGAAATCGCGGCCATCGTCCCCGGTTTGCTCGAACGGATGCAGAAAGACCTATACGCCGCCGCCAAGCAGCGCCTAAAGGACAACACCGTACTGGCCGATTCGATTGAAGAAGTGGAAGGCATACTGCGCGAGGTGACGGCGGAAAAGGGCGGCGGGAAATTCGTGATGGCACATGTCAAGGACGATGCCGTCTGCGACGCGCGGATGAAACAGTTCAAGGCCACGGTACGGTGCATCCCGCTGGTGGACGAATACGACGGTCCCGGCAAGTGTATCGTGACCGGGGAAACAGTGCCGCAGCGCGTGGTGATAGCCAAAGCGTACTAGGTTTCCGCGTTGGAAACCGGTACCCAGTCTTAGCCCGGATATCTCACACTAGCCGCTAACCAAAGGCCGCTCGCCGACGCCGAAACATATGTATCAAGACATGTTTCGGTGAGAAAGAGAGCGGCCCTTGACTATGACACAGTGTAACCAAGATCGGTTCGAGTTTGCCAGCGTCCA
>CAMAUG010000196.1 GCA_945861255.1 Candidatus Sulfopaludibacter sp. SbA3 | reverse complement strand
AGGATGGTCATGGCACGAATTCCTTTTGATCGCGATGCCGAAATGCTGTCGCCGCGCGCCACTGCGAATCTGCTGCGTTCCACTGGCTTCGACGTCGTTCGCACCGATAGCTTATTCTTCTTCCCACGCCTTCTGCGCCGTTTGCGCTTCGCCGAAACGCTCCTGGGCCCCACGCGGCTGGGCGCACAGTATCTGGTATTGGGTTCCCGGCGCTGAGGACGCGAACTCAATGACCCGCTCCGTCCACCGCATACATCGGGACTCGCGGTTACCCGTCCTGCTCGGCAAATACTCGGCGAGGCCACATGTTTGCTGGGCCTTGATCGCGTTAGCCCTGATGGTGGGCCGCGTCGCATTGTTGCCCTGGCTGCCCCCGCCGGACCCAGTCGTGCCAGACGAGTTCAGCTACCTGCTAGCGGCCGATACCTTCGCGCATGGACGCGTCGCGAACCCACCCTTGGAGCATCCGGAATTTTTCGAGTCGCCGCACATACTCGCTTCGCCGGCGTATATATCCAAGTACCCGCCCGGGCAAGGACTGGTGATGGCGCTAGGACAGAGACTCACCGGAAACCCGTATTGGGGAGTGGTGTTGAGCGGTTCAATCATGGTCTTCCTGTTCTGCTGGGCCACGAACGCCTGGCTGCCGCCGCAGTGGGCGCTGATCGCCGGCTTCCTATCGGTCATGTGTTTTTTCGTGCGCGATTACTGGCTCTCCAGCTATTGGGGCGGAGCGGTGGCCGCCTCCGCAGGCGCTCTGGTGACCGGAGGCCTCGGATACGTGTTACGCGGCACTCCAGGCCCGGCCCGTTTCAGCCTGGGGCTTGGCGCCATCGGGCTCTACGTAACCCGCCCTTATGAAGGCGGCGTCCTCTGTCTCGCGGTGCTTGCGCTCTTGGCCGAACACTGCCTGCGCCTGCCCGCCCCCCAACGCCGCGCTATCTTCACTCACGTCTTACTCCCGAATGCGGCCTTGGTGCTGGCCGCGGTTCCGCTGGCGCTGTGGCACAATGCGAACGTCACGGGCAACGCGCTCGAATTTCCCTATGAACTCTACCAGCGCCAGGCAGACATAGTGACGCCATTCTGGGTCCTTCCTCCGCTACCGCCCAAACAATACAGTTCCGCCAACGTGACCTCCTATCATCAATGGGAGCTGTCGACGTATTGGCAGGTCCGTCAAGACGCGCTACCGCTGCTGATAGGAACCCAGTTGGTGAAATTCGCAACAAACAGCCTGCTTGTCCATTTCATGGCGTTCTCACTTCTGCTGCTCGGGTTGCCGTGGGCTCGTATCCGGAAGCGAAAGCGTCATCTCCTGATCTTGTTCGGGGCAGGACTTGGCACATTGCTCCCCGAAGTGTGGGTCATGAGTCACTACGGAGCGCCGTTTTTCATCGTCACTATGATCCTCATAGTCGCGGCGGGACGGGCCTTGTGGTACCGCGCGGCGGCCACTCCACTGGGGCGCGCCGCCTTCGGCATCGTGCTTACATCGTTGCTTGCGTCCGTGCTCTTGCACACTGTGTCGGTGATCCGGGAAAAGCCGAACGAAAGAGCGCGCCTCGTCCGGGATCTGGTATCCCGTCCTGGCCGGGATCTGGTCTTCGTGGATTGCGCGCCCGGTTGGGATGACCTTCAGCAGTGGGTCTACAACGGCGCCGATTTGGGCTCCGCCCCCGTCATCTTCGCGCATGATCTCGGATTCCAAAAAAATCGAACTTTGATAGCCGGATATCCGGACCGGACTGTATGGCGCGTCGTGCTTGGCCCCAAACCCACCGACGTGCACCTGGAACAATATGCAGCGGATGCGCTGAACGCTTCCTCCAGGTGATAGAGGTACGACAGCCGAGTAAACCCGCCGCGAAGATCTCCATAGGCAAGGACCCTTCATGGTTCCCCTGCTGAAAGGGCTCAGCTATGTCGATAGACAAGAGGACCCATGTCAACTGCCGCGTCATCGCCGGGGGTGAGCCGATATCGGCACTTTCGCGCAAACCTGTTGACACCTCAGCGGATACGCGAATTGGGTGTCATCCGCACTAACCGTGCGCTCCTGGACATCGCTTTTTGTTGGATTTTGATCCTCGCTGCATTCGTCTTGGTGACGTACCACACGGCGTGGTGGTCGTTGGTGACGGCGTTCGTGTTGATCGGAAACCGCTATTACGCCCTGTTCATTATCGGCCATGACGGGATGCATAGAAGAGTCGCTCCATCGACGAATCGAAACGATTTGATCTGTGACCTTTTGGTTTTCGGACCCATCGGAGCCATTACCCGGCTGAATAATTACAACCATCTGGAGCACCACTACTGGCTAGGCACTCCCAAGGATCCTGACCGGCCGAAACACTGTTCCTTCAACAAGACTTCGAGCTCCGAATTGCTGGGCTTCCTAAGCGGGTTCAGTATCGTACTGACTGCGATTCGTAATGTGTTTCATCCACGGGCCCGGCAAAATCAGGCAGGCGGTTATGGAGTCCGTGATGTGTTTATCGTTGGCGGCTGGTTCGTCCTTCTGGCCGGTGGACTGACGTGGCAAATCGGCTGGTGGGCATATCCGCTGCTCTGGCTCGCTCCCGTTTACACTTTCATGTATTTGGCGGACAATTTCCGGTCGTGGTCGGAACATTCGCACCCGGAGGCGGATGACTCAGCGGACGCGCACCGGCTGATTACTTTCCTGAGCAACCCCGTGGAGCGGTGCTTCCTGGCGCCGATGAATATGAACTACCACACCGTTCACCACCTTTGGCCCTCCATCCCTTATTACAATCTCGCCGCGGCCGACCGGGAAATTCGGACGATGCCGGCGGCGCGTGGATTGGAGTGGCGAGGATCGTATCTGGCGTACTTGTGGACCTACATGAAAGCCTTGCCACTCGCGGAGTATCGCCGTTCCGGTGCAACGCTATGACCGTAGCGACCACCGATGAAGTGATGGCGCCGGCGGAATTCGAAAGGTGCCCCCATATTCAAACCGAGGAAGTGAACTCTTGTCCGCTGTGCGGCGGTGGCCGTCACTCGGAGTTCGCGATCGGTTTCGACTATGAACTCCGCACTTGCCGCAACGCGTGGCACTTCGTGGCATGCGCGAGTTGCAGCCACGTGTGGCTTAATCCCCGCCCCGCGACTGCGGAGCTGCCGGTCATTTATCCGCCCCATTATTACGCCTACAATTATCAGTCCGTCGTGCACCCGATCGCGGCCTGGGCCAAGGGCGTGCTTGATCACGGCAAGCTGAAAGGTATTTTGCGATATTGCTCGGGAGCACCCAAGTCGTACCTGGATGCAGGGTGCGGAGACGGACGGTTCTTGCGGGCGATGGCGGCGCGCGGCGTCCCACGCAGTGAGATCCACGGGCTGGAACTGGACGAGCGGGTTGTGGCGCACCTTCGCGCGGAAGGTTTTCAGGCGTTCTGTGAGCGCGTGGAAGACTGCCGGCTACCGGCGGAATCCATCGACCTCGCGACCATGTTCCACGTGATTGAACATGTCGATGACCCCGGAGCCGTCGTCCGAGGTGTGCGGCGCTGCTTGAAACCGGGCGGGATTTTCGCGATTGAGACTCCGAATGTGGATAGCTGGGACGCGCGGTTGTTTCATGAGCGCTATTGGGGCGGCTATCACATCCCCAGGCATTGGAACCTGTTCAGTCCGCAAACGCTAAAAAGACTGCTGGAGCAAAACGGTTTTGAAGTACTGGCGACGGAATACAAGACCGGCCACTCGTTCTGGATGTATTCCCTACATCACTGGCTGCGATACCACGGCGTTCCGTGGCCCAAACTGGCCCAACGATTCGACCCCATGGGCAGCTTGGCCGCCCTGGCCTGTTTCACGGGATTCGATATTCTTCGC
The DNA here is from genome assembly GCA_945861255.1 of Candidatus Sulfopaludibacter sp. SbA3. Classification (GTDB taxonomy): domain Bacteria; phylum Acidobacteriota; class Terriglobia; order Bryobacterales; family Bryobacteraceae; genus Palsa-187. The sequence goes on along the minus strand of CAMAUG010000196.1, from coordinate 3,587 downwards.
AAAAGCGCAGGATTCCGAACGTCCGCGATGCTACTGGTCGCACGCAAGCGGGCTTAAGAAAGTCCGCGCCGGCGGTTCCAGCGAACTCGCCTTGGCTACGCAAACCCGGTTGAGGCGCGTGCGCGGATGGATCAACGGCACGGTTCCAGACAGTTTTCACGTGCCCACAACGTTGCGGTGCGCCTCAAGGGTGCGAGATTCTGGGTAGGAGGCTGCCTACCGTGTCTATGGCCGAGCGCGGCTATCTGCTATCGAGCACCACCGCTGTTGAAGCATTGTTCGAAGCCGGTGCGGCACACCGCCTGGTGCTGACGTTGGATCACGAGTGGGCACACGGGAAATTCGATCCACGTACATGATGCGAATGCAAGGCTGGATCCAAACTCAGTTCAAGGAATCCGATAAAACACCCTTTACGCCATTTTATGCCGTAACGTTCGTGTACACCCTTCTGATGACCCTGCTGGGGCACAGACCGTTGTGGATGGACGAATTAGCCACCTACTATCTCGCAAAGTCGCCGACCGTGGAACGCCTCTTTACGGCCGCGTTGAAAAATGACTTCAATCCCCCACTGCAAGCGGCTCTAACGGCCCTGTCAGTGAAGACCTTTGGCGACAGTCCTTTCGCAGCGCGACTTCCTTCGGTAATCGCTTTCTGGATCGCTAGCGTATGCATCTACAACTTCGCTAAGTTCCGTTTGGGCCGCTTCTACGGCCTAACTGCGATGCTGGCATTTTGGGCGACCGATTTCCTGCGATACGGGGTGGAAGCCAGACCTTATGCGCTCATGATTGCCTTCCTTGGTGTTGCGATGGTGTGTTGGCAGCAGGTCTATGAGCGCAAACGCCGGTGGGTTTCTATCCTAGGCCTCTCGCCGGGCGTCGCGGGTCTGCTGAGCGCTCACGTATTCGGCGCGCTGCTGCTGGTGCCCCTCGCCATCGCCGAGTTGGTGCGTTCCTATGATCGAAAAACCCTGGATTGGAAGATCTGGTTCGCTTTCCTGGCGCCCATGCCATTGATCGCACTCTACCTGCCCATGATTGGAACATTCGGGCAGGTGGCCATTGCATATCCACTGGCTTTCCAGGCCTCCTTCGCGAAGGCATTTGAGTTCTACGGGCTGGTATTTTCCACTGGAAGTGTCACGCTCATCATCGCTTTCGCGGCAGCCATCCTGGCCGCCAGAAGTAACAATGCGGGCGATAGCGCGGCCGCGGCGGACGGTGATGGGAGCGCCGGGTATCAGAGGCACGAAATCATCTTCCTGGCCGGACTGTTGGTTGTGCCGTTCATCATCAATTTCTTGTTGATGCGATACAGCGCGGCATTCTGGCCGCGGTACGGAATCGGCGCCGGAATCGGAGTGGGTTGCCTATTCGCATACTTCGTGGCGAGAGCGACACGGATCAGCCGCTCCGCGGCCGGGGTCGCCGCCACGATCTTGGTTGTTGGATTTGTCGCGACCAGGTTCCCCTACCCGTTTTTCCTCTCTCCACAACAAAACTTGACCAAGGCCCTTTCGATAAAGGACATCCCACTGGATTTACCGATCGTAGCGGCGAGCGGTGTAACTTTCCTTGAAATGAATCATCGGGAAGACGATGCATTCTTGTCTCGGACGTATTACTTGACGGATCCGATCGCCGCTAAACGCTATGCGAACGCCACGCTCTTCGAGAACTACTTTTCCAGGCAGGATTTATTTCCGCTCCGCGGCCACGTCGTCCCCTACCAGGCGTTCATCCGGCAATCACCGCGCTTTTTGGTGCTATGCACGCTGAATTACCCGGAAGACTGGCTCATGGCAAAACTCTTGGCGACTGGCGCCAGCGTTCGCCTGTTGGGAGAGATGGATGAAGGCTACCACGACAAGACCGTGTTTGAGGTGACCGTTAACAGCACTATGTTAACTGAGTAGCCTCGGGCCTGCCGTTCTCGAGGTATTGCGGGCGCCCACCATCACGTACACGGCGACGGCTAGATCTCTAACCCCGGGCAATGCTTCGATGGCGGGCTCGATGAATTTCGTAGCGTGGCCTTTCGACAAAACAAACGTGTCATTCTCTTGAAGAACGCGATGTTGCAAAACCAAAAGGCTGTCCAGACACGAGAGATTTCCTCCCAAGTGGCCGACTCTGGCTTCGAAATGCATTTGAAGCAGGCGACGTTTGGCGCGCCTCAACAACGTGGACATCGGCTCCGGGATTGAGGTTGCGATCAACCGAGGATCATCCGCCGTAATGCCAGGCTGTTGTCCCGCAAAAGTCTCCATGGGCGTTCCATCGACGAAACAAGGTAGCTGCTGTAGATTATGCTAGCACTTCGATTTGGAGCGATCCGCATCGCAGAGGTTGGGCGCGGAAAATGGGGGCCCTTAGGGCAGCTCAACGCTGGTGAACCGCAGCTCCCGGTCCAGCACCATCTCCATCGTGGTGCCGGCGGGCAGAATCACATCCTTGCCCCGCGACCCGAACACTCCGGCCAACCCTGCCGCGGCGCCCACGGCCGCGCCGATTCCCGCGCCCGCCGCTCCGCCGGCCATACCGCCGATCCCGGCTCCGGCGGCGGTGGTGGTCCCCACGGTGCGCGCATCGCGGCCCTTGGTGCCTTCGCCTTTGATGCGGCCTTCGTCGCGCTCCACGTTGCCGGCGGTGTCCACGGTGGCCGCGCGGGAACGGAAATCGCGCGTCACGCCGTTCGTCAGCGTCAGCTTTTCAAAACTCAAATTGAGCGCGGCGCGGCCTCGGACTCGCCCGGCCCGTTCGGATTCGGTGACCACGCCGATCACGGTGCTGCCGGATGGAATGATCAACTGCCGGCCGTCGAAAATGGGTACCGCCGTCTCCAGATACAAGCGGTCTCCCACGGCGGTGCGCTTGGTGTCCACTGAATTGGTGAGCCGCATCAGGATGCGGGTCCCCGCGGGCACAACGTATTCGAGGGATTCCTTGGTTTCTGAAACCGCAACGGGAGGGCCGATGAAAGTCCGCGGCCGGAACACGCGCGATTCTCCCGCCGCCCCCGCTTCGGTCGGCGGGGTGGGCGTCGCGCCGGACACTGTTTGCGGAATCACCTCCGGCTCGGGAACCTTGGGCGCCGCAGAGGTGACGCGGGCGGCGTTCTCATAGACCAGCACGGACTCGCTCTCGCCGTTGAGGTTCACGATGGTGCGCGTGATCGTCAACGTGCCGCCGTCACGCGACCGCCTCCAACGCTCCAGAATCGAATAGTTCCGTGGGCCGCTGGCCACGCGATTCACCAGCAGGGCCGCCCCTTCCCACTTGGCGGTGGTGCGGATGGAGGAATTGCCTGTCTGCCGCTGCCGGGATTTCCCATCCAATGGATAGACCGCCGCCGCGACAACGGCGTTTTCGAAGGCGCCGGCGGAAATGGTCAACTCGACGCCGCTCTGTTCGACCTTCAGAACCTGCTCCGGTGGCGAGGGCAACGCGCCGATCTCGCTCCGCGCGGTGTTGAGTCTCCACGTGCCAGCGAAGCCCGGATCGGACTGCGCCAAGGCAGCATGCGCCACCGCAAAAGCGCCGATGATCACGGCAACGAAACAGCGCATGAGGAAAGCATAC
>CAMAUG010000195.1 GCA_945861255.1 Candidatus Sulfopaludibacter sp. SbA3 | reverse complement strand
AGCATCCGGCAGCAGGGGAAGGCGTATGTGGACCGCAATTTTCCGAATCTGGACCGCATTCTTAAGGCGGAGATTGTGAAGGAAGATGCGCCTCCGGCCGCGCCAGTGGCGGACGCGAAGAAGTAGCTCCTTGCGGCGTTTTCGGGTGTGTGTGGAAAACTTTCCTTCGCGCGTGTAGTTTGTAACGGTTAGCCCGATGCTTGCGCGGGGCGCTTTTCCACAGAGATTTGCAGAGCCTAAACCCATAAAAATAATCGACTGAGAAAACGTTTGCGCGCGTTCTTGCGTCGCGCTATCGTAACGGTTGTAGTTCCCTCTTCCCATGGCCGTTGCGGATCTCACTTTCGAAAAAGGTCTTCCTTCCAACGCGGACGCCGAGCGGCTGGTGCTGGGCTCCATCCTCATCAATCCAGACGCCTATTTTCAGGCGGCGGGAGCGATTGGCCCGGAAGATTTCAGCCTGGAAAAGCATCGCCGCATTTTCGCGCGCATGCAGGATCTGTACGCGCGCGGCGAGATGATCGACCGCTTAACTGTCGCGAATGAGCTGATGAAGCAGGGGCAGCTGGAATCGGTGGACGGGCTGACGTATCTGGTTTCACTCGACCAGGGCCTGCCGGAAATCGCGAACCTCGATAGCTACATCCGCATCGTCAAGGACAAAGCCACGCTGCGCAAGCTGATTTTCAGCGCGCAGAGGATCATCGACCGGTGCTTGATCGGCGAGGAAGAGCCGGACGATATTCTGGCGGGCGCCGAAGAGTCGCTGCTGAAGTTGGGCGAGGCGCGGTCCGGCGATCAGTTGGAATCGCCGGCCGGAGTGATCGCGAAATTTCCCGGCGGGATTAACGCGTTCCTCGATCCCAGCCAGCGAGTCAGCGGGCTGAGCACCGGTTTTTCCAAGTTCGACGAAATGACGGGCGGACTGCGCGGCGGAGAGTTGGTGATCTTGGCGGCGCGGCCTTCCATGGGTAAGACGGCGCTGGCGTTGAACATCGCACAGCACGTAGCCACGCATCCGCAGATGCGCAAGCCGGTGGCGGTGTTTTCACTCGAAATGTCGTCGGCGAGTCTGCTGACTCGCTTACTTTGCGCGGCGGCGCGCGTGGATCAACACAAGTTTCGCGCCGGGTATTTGAATCAGGACGAACGGCGGCGGTTGCAGGTGGCGCTTTCGGACATGACGGATTCGCCGCTCTATCTGGACGACACGGCCGGTGTCAACCTGATGGACATTCACTCCAAGCTGCGGCGCATGAAGGCGCAGCACGGGCTGAGCCTGGTGGTGATCGACTACTTGCAATTGATGAGCAGCCGCGGGCGCGTGGAGAACCGCAATCAGGAGGTCAGCGCGATTTCGCGCGGGTTGAAGCTGATGGCCAAGGAATTGGACGTGCCGTTCCTGGTGCTCTCGCAGTTGAGCCGCGCCGCCGAAACGCGCGTGGGCGATCATAAACCGCAGTTGAGCGACCTGCGCGATTCGGGATCGATTGAGCAGGACGCCGATCTGGTGATGTTCATCTTCCGCGAGGAAATCTACAAACGCGACCGCGAGGACTTGAAGGGCCTGGCGGATTTGATCATCGCCAAGCAGCGCAATGGGCCTATCGGGAATGTGCCGCTAAGGTTCTTAGGGCAATTCACACGGTTTGAGAACCGGGCGGAGGATTTGCCGGAGGAGTAGGGGGGGCCGTTAGCAACGCCGACCGACAACACCAGGGGAGACAATTCTCTTAGGTGAAATTTGACGTTCTACCAGAGCGCGCCATTGAATCTGTTCCATTTCGTTCTTGAAAAATCGCTTTGGAAGAACATGCGCTAAAACGGTTCCGTAGTAGACGCAAAAGAGCGAATTCGATTCATAGACGTTCCATACGGCAGTCCAAGCGTTCTCGCCGGACGAATGTGGGCTAGTGATTTGAATCCCTTCTTCTCCAAACGTGTAAGTCACCGGACCTCTGAGTGATATGTTGCTGTCGAGATATCTCTTTGCTGCCCGTTTCGGAAGAGCAATGGTGCAGAAAGAGCAAAAGAACAACCAGCCGAGTACAATAGCCCCGAGTTTCAAAGAGGCGCCATACACACCGAGCGACAATCCGACGAGCGCCACAACCAAGGCAATCAGGCAGACTAGCATCATTATGATTACCATCCACCAAGTTCGGCGATATGAATGAAAGTAATGAAACCGAAGTAGCTCGTCCCTCGATAGTGTGCCGGTGACCTCAATAGTCGTGACTTGGTCCATATACCGATGTATGTCGACTAAGAACTCAGCCGGAACTATACCATATCGAGCGCAATGTGGACGGCAAGAATCTCGTCTCGAAAAGACTGGTTTGCACATGACGAATCGGACGGCAGCCGGAAGAGACGCCGAGGTCTTCGCGAAAGACACCAGCGTCATCCGTATCGATGTCGAGGAACTCTGCCCCCCGGCGCCCATTTCTGAACGTAATTTCCAGGAACCTACAGAACTTCTGTTCACGCGAATCCCCTGGCGGCAAAGCACTCGATGACTATTTTGAATTGGACGACGACGGATAGATTTCCAATCGGTGGTGAGATCCTTAATGGTGGGAGGAATCCTATTCGGAGGTTTCGAACAGAGTTCTTTGCAGCCCCGACTGCCGAACGATACTCAATAAAGTGCCGCGACGCACCGGATCATGGAGAGGCACGGGAACGGTTACCGTGGTGCCTGCCATTCGCTTTTGCATGATCCGATGACTGCCTCGCTGGCGGACCGCGGCAAAGCCATGCTGTTCGAGAATCCGGCAGATTTCCGAGCCCGACAGAACCCGGAGCTTACCCAACCGGCACCTCGACTTGTGTGATAAATACGTCGGAGTGAAACCTTCGGGCGACTTCGGACGGGTCGGCGGCCTCGTAGAAAAGAGTCAGCGCCTCGACCAGATTCGCGCGCGCTTCCTCGATCGATGAACCCTGGCTGGCGATGTCAAGTTCGGGGCAGAGAGCCACAAACCCGTCGTCCTCCCGTTCGATGATGGCGGTTACGCGGTGCGCTTGCGGCATGCTTTGAGTGTATAACACGCCATCTTCCGGGAAGGTGTTCGAGCATTTTGGATCGAGGCTCGACGGTCGATGAATTTCTGGAGTGGTTTCCGGACGTCCGGCGCGATCAAGTACACGAAGCGCTCGCCTTCGCCATGCAACCCCTGGAGCAGCCCGCATGAATCTAGTGAAATCGCCGATTCCATGGCCCCGCCTGTGATAGGATTGAGGCGGCAAACCATGCAGGGCAATGTGGAGCTTCGGAAAGGCGAATACTACGTCGCTGGTACCCGTGTGCCCCTGGCGTGCGTGATCCAAAAGTTCCTGCAAGGGGCGTCCCCGCAGGCGGTGTGTGAATCGTATCCGCTGCTCACGGTCGAACAGGTGAGCGCGGCGATTGCGTACTATCTGGACCACCAGCCGGTTCTGGATGAACACTTTTCCACTGTGGACAAAGAATTCCTGGCATGGCAAATCGCGCAGACGCCGATCCGCGCGGAGCTTCGCGACCGGCTTGAACGCGCGCGCCAACACATCCTGAGCCCGAGTTCGTGAGGATTCGGTTCCTCGCGGACGCGAGCATCGATCACGCGATCGTGGCAGGTCTTCGCAAACGCGAACCCGCCATCGATTTCCTCAGTGCCAACGAGGCGGGCCTAAGGGGACTTCCCGACCAGGAAGTTCTGGGGCGGGCCGCGCAACAGAATCGAATTCTGGTTTCGGCGGATCGCAAGACGATGCCCCGGGAGTTTGGAGAGTTCGTCGAACGCCGCGGACGATGTCCGGGCGTCTTCCTGGCATCGCAGAAACTACCGGTGTCCGTTGCCATAGAGAGCCTGCTTGTGATTTGGGTGGCATCGGAGGCCGAGGAGTGGGAGAATCGGATCTGTTCGATTCCCCTGTGATTGATCGCCGCTCAACTCCCAGCGTGGCAAATAGTCTTGCGGCGAATATTCTGGGAAACAACGCCATGAAAAGCTACCGCAAAGAACTGTGGTTTGAAGTGCCCAGCCGGCGGGGGTTCGTCAACATCACGCGCGACGTGGACGCTTGTTTGCGGGAGAGCGGGGTTCAGGAAGGCCTGGCGCTGGTGAACGCGATGCACATCACGGCTTCGGTGTTCATCAATGACGACGAAAGCGGCCTGCACCAGGACTACGAGAAGTGGTTGGAGAAGCTGGCGCCGCACGAACCGGTCTCCGGCTACCAGCACAACCGCACGGGCGAAGATAACGCCGACGCGCATATGAAGCGGCAGGTGATGGGGCGCGAGGTGGTGGTGGCCGTCACCAAGGGCAAGCTCGATTTCGGACCGTGGGAACAGATCTTCTATGGCGAATTCGACGGGCGGCGCCGCAAGCGGGTGCTGGTGAAGATCGTGGGCGAATAAGACTCGCGGGTCCTATTCCGGCTCAAACGCGAGCAGCACGTTCCCGGCCATGCCGCCGAAGCGCGAATAGCCGGAGTTGACGAAGACCATTCCTTTGGACACGACGACTCCAGGGCCGTCGATGGAGCCGCCCGTCGCTTTGACGCCGTTGACGGTTTTGAATTCGCGCGCGGTGGAGAAGTCCCACAGGATGGCCCCATTTTCGGACGAATAGGCGCGCAAGTGCCCGTCCATGGAGGCCGAAAAGACGACGCCCGGAATCGCCGTGACCGCGGCGGACTGAGCGGGGCTGCAGCCGGAAGGCGCCCCCTGGGCACACACGATGGGCGGCGCGTACCATGCGCGGCTTCCGTCGGCAATGCGCAGGGCCGTGAGGCCGCCGCCTTGATTCGGATCCATGATGTTGCGCCGGATGTCGAGAGGGTCCGTGGCGCGCTCTCTCCCGCTATTGGAAGAAGCCGCGTACAGTTTTTGTCCATCGGCGGCCATGCCCCACTGCACGCCGACGCTGGTGACCGCCAATGGGCCCGGGGTCGCGATGCGGACTTGCCAGACGATTTCTCCCTGGCGCTGCGGATCGAGCGCGTACACCATTCCGGATTTCTGTCCAGCCAACAGCAGTTCTCGCCCGCCGGGAGGAGCTACCAGCATGGCGGAAGATCCGAAGTCATAGTCCGGCCCGTCTTCCGCGGGACAGTTCAACTTGTCGGTACCGCAAGAGGAGTTGTAGGCGTCGCCCGGCAGCGTTTGCCTGGACCAAACGATTTTTCCGGTTTTCAGATCCAGCGCGATGATGGCGTCGCTGGTTTCCGTGGGCGGCGATGAATAGTTGTCCCCAGTCGCCACATACATCACGCCGCGTTTTGCATCCAGCGTGGGGGCCGCCCAGATGCCCGCGCCTGAAGGTCCCAGCTGCGGCACGCCCCGCTTGTTCTTGCCGGTTTCCTTGGGCAGGCCCACCATGTAACTCTTCCACACCTGCGCGCCGTCGCGGATGCGCAGCGCCACGATGCTGCCGCGAAATGTACAGCAGACATACGTAGGATCAAGCGACCGCGTTTCCTCCCAGGAAGCGACGGGGACGAACACCACTCCGTCGTGCGCCACGGGTGCGCCTGTCAGGCGGGCAGCGTCGTGCTCCTCCACTTTTTTCTGCCACAGCAATTTCCCCGTCTCCGCCTGAAGCGCGTAGAACCAACCGGTCTGATCGCCGAACAGCAGGGCATGTTGCCGGCCCAGCGGCACGGCGAGTATCGAAGACCGCACCGGCCCATTGGCCTGGAAGGTCCATTGCAGACAGCCGGAATCCGCGCGCATGGCATGGATGATGCCGCCGGCGCCGCCCACAAATACCTGCCCGCCTGTCACGGTGGGTTGCGCGAAGGCGGTGACGTCGCCATCGAATCCGAAGGCCCACTTCAGCTTGAGCTTCTTCACCGCATCGATGCTCAATCCAGCGGCTTCCGCCGGTTGAAACCTGGTGTTGTCGGCACGCGGGCTCCATCCGTTCCAGGCGTCCTTGGAGGTTACGGCGGAGGCTACGGCGAGTTTGACGCTTCGATCCGCGCAGAACGCCGAGGCCGGCGGCGCCGGTACGGGCACGTTCTTCCCCAGGAACGCCGCGACGGCTTGACGTTCCTGGCGGTTGAGCGGGTAAGCGACGGTCATCATCGCACCGAAATCCAGGGCGCGCAGGATGCGCTGCGTAGACATCTGCTGCAGCGCAGTGCGATGGGGAACACGCGGGTCCGTTCGTTCGTGGCATCCCGCGCAGCGTATCTTATATGTTTCCTCGCCGGAAGGCGCGGCGGCGAACACGGTCAATGGCAGTAGCAGCAGAGCGGCTCTCATGGGCGGAAAGGTACCACGCCGGGACGCGCCTTGTCCAGACGGCGTCGGGCACGTGCGGGCGCGGCCGGAGTCTGAGTATGCCACTCTACTTCGCCTGACGTTCCTTGGCGAGTTGTTCCTGATACAATTTCTCCAAACGGTCGAGCGCTTCGCGAAATCCTTTGGGATCGACAAAACGCTCCGCGTTATAGGGGTCGCCCGGTTTGTATTTTTCGTGGAGCTTAAACTGCGCGGCGTGGGAGGCCAGCCACACGTCGAACTTCAATTCCTTCTGATCGTGGAAGGTGCGCGCATAATCCTGCGCGATAGTCGAGTAGTTCGGCATGCCGTTTACTTTGACGCCCGGGTTAATGGTGGGTGAGTTGGCGATGAGCACGCGGTAGTCTTTGCCTGCCTCGCGCACGGTGAAGGTGAAGCTGGTGGCGCCTTTGGTGTGGCCGGGATGGTGATGCGCCGTGATCACCACGCCGCCGAGCGTGATCTTGTCGCCGTTCTTCAGGCGCTGGTCCACTTGCACCGGAGTAAAGCGGGCCCCGGGCGTGTCCCCGAAACGGAAATCGCTCTTGCCGCCGTCTTCGAGCAGCGCGGCGTCCTGCTCAGACATGATCATGCGCGCGCCGGTCTGCTTTTTGAGATCGGCCAGGCCGGCGACGTGGTCCCAGTGGCCGTGCGTGGCCAGCAGGATCTTCGTGTCGGAGAATTTGAAACCAAGTTTCTCGACGCCGGCTTTGATCAGCGGCACGGTTTCCGGAACCCCCGTATTGATCAGGATGTTGCCCTGCGGCGTGGTGATCAGGTACGTGGAAAGATCGTACGTGCCAACCCAGTAGACGTTGCCGATGATCTTGAACGGCGGATATGGTTTGATCCAATCCGGGTTCACCTGGGAGAAAGCACAGGCCGCGCCGGCGGTGAGCAGAAGAAGTCTTTGCAGCATAGTTAGGACCAGTGTATAGCAAAGCTGTTCGCGGCTCCACGGCCTGGAACGCCTCGGGTTGGGCGCTCCTTCCAGCGAGCCCATCGTTTCGATGCAGAACTTGCCTCACGCAGGTAGCGTGTCAGTTTGAATGATCCCGGGGTGGAGAAATCGATGACCCGCCACCCGTTGCGGAACTTGGCGTGGGTTTCTCGACAAGCCTCCAGAAATCAAATGGTTCGCCTCTAAACTCGACAAAATCGGCAAGCCCGAGGGCCCGTTGCCATG
>CAMAUG010000194.1 GCA_945861255.1 Candidatus Sulfopaludibacter sp. SbA3 | reverse complement strand
CTGAGTGCGGCTGCACGTTGGCGTACTCGGCTCGATATAGAGTCTTGACGCGTTCGCGGGCCAGGTTTTCGACGGCGTCGGCATGTTCGCAGCCGCCGTAATAGCGTTTCCCGGGATATCCTTCCGCGTACTTGTTGGTGAAGATGCTGCCGGCTGCCTGCAGAATGGCTTCCGAGGTGAAATTCTCGCTGGCGATCAGTTCCAGGCGCGTGTGCTGGCGGTCCGTTTCATGCCGGATGATATCGAAGACTTCAGGATCGGCTTCGGCCAGCGGCCGCATCATGCGTTGTTGTTCGGCGGAAGTGATCGTAGCGGGAGTCATGAGTTTTTGGTTTCGGAGTCCTCGAGCTGCATCATTTTGTTCACGCGGCGCTGGTGGCGGCCGCCTTCAAACGGTGTTTCCAGGAATAGTTTCACATAGTGTCGCGCGGTTTCCGCATCGGTGAATTTCGCGCCGATTGCCAGCACGTTGGCGTCGTTATGCAGGCGCGTCAGTTGGACTTCTTCGGGATTGTAGGCGAGCGCCGCACGGACGCCATGAACCTTGTTGGCAGCGATGGAAATACCGACACCGGTGGCGCACACCAGGATGCCCCGATCAGCCTCGCCGGTTGCCACGGCGTGAGCAACGGGAGCGGCGACATCGGGATAATCGCAGGGCTCCGCGCTGTGCGTGCCGAAGTCTTCCACCTGGTGGCCTTCCTGGCGCAAAATCTCCGCGACTTGCTGCTTTAGAGCGAATCCGGCGTGATCGGCACCGATCGAAATTTTCATGGGATACTCAAGTTTACCATTCGTGCGCACTTCGCCCGTGGGGTCCATTTTCGTGCGTTCCAGCATTGCCGGCGTGCGCGTGGCGGCGGGCATGGCGCCGGCATTTTCGCGGGCGCGGTTGCTGACATTCGGACGCGAGCCCACGATGTTCCACTCCGCTGGGCTGGACAGGTCGTGGAAAAGCGCTCTTCCTAAACCGCTTGCTCACACGTGCGCGGTAGCTCCTGTGGTGGCTTCCGAGCCGCGACGTCTACGGAGTGGTCAGCCCCTTCCGCGCGCCTGGAAAGCGAGACTCGGATGATGCCGTACGTGGCGCCTTCGCGGTGGAAAATCGCATCGCTGTGCGTGGCGGGCTTCGCTTTTATGGCGAGCGCGCTGAGCATTTGGTCTCCCGAACTGGTGCGCGACGCGTGGTTGGGGCACAACGATTTCATTCCGTCCTACATCGCGGGAAAACTGGCCAGTTCCGCCGAATTGTATTCGCCGGAACGGAGCGTGCAGCTGCAAGGCGAGCTGCTGGGTGTTCGCGCGGAGTGGATGTTATACATGCGTCCACCGTTCTTCGCCGTTCTGATGATGCCCTTGGCGGCGCTGCCGTTCGGTATCGCTTACGCGATTTTTCAGGCGATCAGCGTGGCCTGCATCGCAGCGTTCGTGTGGCTCTTCGCGCGGAAATCGATGGACGTCGCGGTGCTGGCGAGTGTTTCCGTCCCGATCCTGCTTGCGTTTCTGCAAGGGCAGGACATCGGAATCGTCATGTTGGCGTACGCCGGATTTATCGTGCTCTCGGAAAAAGGATGCGGATTTCAGAGTGGTTTGGCGCTCTCATTGTGCCTGATCAAATTTCATTTATTTCCGTTGACGGGACTAGCTCTGCTGATCCGCCGGGAGTGGGCGGTAGTGCGGGGCGTGGTGGCGGGCGCGGTGGTGCTGGCGGGCCTCAGCTTTTCCGTGGTGGGTGCGAACTGGCCCACGCTGTAGTGGACGGCGCTGCGAAATCCCGCGCTGCACCCGGCCGTGAAGGTGATGCCGAACCTGCATGGGCTGGCCGCGCTGATGGGTTGGAGTGGTCTCATTGAGGCGTTAGCGATGTCGGCTGTGGTGGCCGGTTTCCTGGCAGTTGTGATCAGAGACCGCGGACGCTCGCTGACGCTAGCGCTCGCGCTGTCCGGGGGGTTGCTGCTCAGTTATCATGCCTATTCGCAGGACTGCATGCTCTTGCTGGCGGCGCTGGGGCTGGTGGGGCAAACCGAGGGGGCGGTGGGCTTCCGGCGGATGCTTCAGGTGAGTCTCATGCCGCTGCCTTACGCGCTGCTGCCGGCGCAGAACGGCTGGAGCAGCGTGCTCACCTTGCTCATCATCGGCGCGTTTGCCGCGGGTGCCCGGCTGGCCCTCGTGCGCGAGTCCACGATACATAGGGCATGACGCACCCCGGCGGCGGCGCGTCACATGCGAGAGGCCAAGGGCCACCGCCCTGGGAAATCGCTGCGCGATTCCCAGATTGCGCCGGTGCCGGCGCTGCCGGAGACGCGCCCGGAATGATGAGACTCTGCGGGGTCGAAAAATTTTGCACGCCTTGGCAGGATCAACCCGCTACAATGATGAGGATTGAAACCAGGAATCGCATTGGTTTGAGTTTCGGCGAGTGGAATCCACATGACAAACCTCCGATCCCGCGAGTTGTTTGCCGTTTTCGTTGCCTGTTTCGTCCTTTACGAGTTCACGCTCGCCGGCCGCCTTGCGGAGCCGTTTCCCGACCTATGGCGCCTGGATGCGGATAGTTACAGACTGGCGTTCACGCACACGGGCCATCACCCGATGGCCAATTATCTGACTTTGAAACATCCCCTGGTGGTCGCCATCGGAATCCCGCTTCATCGGATCGGGAGGTTGCTGAGCCAACCGTTCCCGATGCCGTTTCGCGAGAATCTCGCCTTGAATTTCCCCGGCGCGGTCATCGGATCCCTGAACGTGTGCGTCGCGCTCTTGCTCTTCCGGCGATTGGGTTTTGTAAAGTGGAGAGCGCTTCTCCCCACGTTTCTGTACGCCACGGCGGCGTCAGTCTGGATCTTTTCCAGCTTTCCGGACTCCTACGTCTTCACCACGCTCGCGGCGAATGTTTTCTTCCTCGCCCAATTGTCCGATCCCGATGTCAAGCATTGGCGAAGGCTAGCATTCCTGAACGCAGTGGCCAGTTTCTGTGCTCCGCAACAGATCTTGCTTGCGATCGTTCCTCTGACTCGAATCATGCGCAGCTTGGGGTGGAAGGGAGGCTTGCGCAAGGCCTTCCTCTATTGCGCCGCATTGGCACTGCTTTTCGTGCTGCCCTATCTGGCGTTTTTGGCGGCTCTTCATAAACTACAGACGCCCACGAGTGAAATCACTCGTTGGGCGAACGCGGGAAACCTACTCAGTCTCCAGACCTGGGCGGCGGTCAGTTCGACATTTCTATTTCTCTCCCAGTCCAGCGCGTGGCTCACCCCCGAAGCCTATCGGCCTCTCACGTTCGCCAGTATCACGAACGGAGGGTTTCTCTGGCTCGCGGCGTTAATCGTCGCGGGATATGCCTTGTGGGGGTGGCGGCAATTGCGTTCTTGGCCGTGGCTACCCGAGTACTCGTTCTACCTCGCCGTCATGATCGGATTTTTCGTCGCCTGGGATTCACGTGCGCCTTTTTTGTTTTCGGCTCCGGCAGTGCTGCCCTGGTGGTTGATCCTTCATGCCGGACATGTGCAGCACCAGCGGGAGCGGCGTTGGCAACTCATCACAGTTGTGCTTTGTTGTTCCACTGTCTTCGTCAATTGGCAGTTCATCACGCGGTTGACTCAGCCGCACCCGGACAACGTCCGTTACAATCCGAAATGATCACAGGCCGGAAGGGTCAGTGACCGCGTGCATGGGTGCGGAGGCTCTACTGCGCTACAGCTTCGACCACCATCGAGCGCAAGCTTTCGTTGCCGGTGGAATCCACGGAAGTCACGCTGTAGCTGAAGCGCTTGCCGGCTTCGATGGCCCGGTCGCTATAGGTGGGCGCTTCGATGGGCCCCGCCAGTTTTTCGAACGTTCCGGAGTCAACGGTGCGGTAGATGTTGTAGCCCGCGAAATCGTCTTCGGTGTTCCGCTCCCAAGCCAGTTCGATGGAGTCGACGCCTGCCACCGCCGACACGCCGCCGGGAACGGCGGGCGGAAATGCATCGCGCGGCGTGATCTCCACCGCGCTCGAAATTTCACTTTGCCGGGTCTCCCCGTCCACGGTCTGAACGAAATAGCGGTAACGCATTCCGATTTCGGCCACCCCGTCCACGTATTCAGGTTTGCTCGATTCACCCGCTGGAGAAGGCGGCTGATCTCCCGTGGTGCGCAAAATGCGGTAGCCAGGACCTGCGCCTTGCCAGGTGAGCCGGACGCCGCGCGGGGCGTTTTCCACTGCTACGTTTACTGGAACGCCCAGCGGCGGACCTGCGGAAACGACGGCGGCATCCGACCACTCTGACGTCTTGCCCTTGGGACCCGCGGCGCGAGCGGTCAAAGTAACTCGCTTGCCCGTCCATTCGCCAGCCGCGAATTCGTATTCAAACGCACCCGCATCTTTCGGCGGAACGTTGAACGTGCGCTCCATGCCCTCGGCCGCGGCGCGCAACTCTATGGAACGTACGCCGGTAAGCGTCAACCCCTCGGTGGTGAGCGGGGGCAGCGTGAATTCCACCATGATCCGGCCGCCGTATTGGATCGCACGAAGGTCGGTCACGCGCGAAGGAATGTCCAGTGTGGGTGGCTTTGGATCCCCCACATAGCCGCACGCGGCCAGGAACGCGAAAGCTGCCGTGATGAACGCCGGTCTCACAGCCCGTCTCACAATATGTAGCGGCTCAGGTCTTGATCCTTAACGATATCGGCCAGTTGCTTGCGCACATAGGCCGCATCCACCTTCACGTTTTTCTTCTTCAGGTCCGGCCCGTCGAACGAAACATCCTCCAGCAGTTTTTCGAGAATGGTGTGCAGCCGCCGAGCCCCGATGTTTTCCGTGGATTGGTTGACTTGCGCGGCGAAGGAAGAAATCTCCTTCAAGGCGTCTTCGGTGAACGTCAGCTTGATGCCTTCGGTATCCAGCAAGGCTATATATTGCTTGGTCAGCGCGTTCTTCGGCTCCTTCAGAATACGGATGAAATCTTCTTCGGTAAGCGATTTCAGCTCCACGCGGATGGGGAAGCGGCCTTGTAGCTCCGGGATCATGTCGCTGGGCTTGGAAACATGGAACGCACCGGCGGCGATGAACAGAATGTGATCCGTCCTCACGAATCCATAACGCGTGTTGACGGTGGTGCCTTCGACGATCGGAAGAATATCGCGCTGCACACCTTCACGGCTCACGTCGGGTCCGTGCCCGCCTTCGCGTCCGGCGATCTTGTCGATTTCGTCCAGGAACACGATGCCGCTGCGCTCCACGCGCTCAATGGCCACGCGCGTGACTTGATCCATATCCACCAGCTTCTGTTCCTCTTCCTGGATCAGATAGTCGATGGCCTCGGCGACGCGCATCTTACGCTTCTTGGTTCTGCCGCCGAACAAGCCGGGGAGGACATCCTTCAGGTTGATGTCCATCTCCTCCATGCCGCTGATGGTGGAAACCTCGAACGTCGGGCCGCGTTCCTTCACGTCCACTTCCACCATGCGGTCGTCCAGCTTTCCCGCGCGCAGCCGCTCGCGGAGTTTTTCGCGCGTGCGCTCGAGGCTTTCCGCCGCTTCGCCTTCCTGCGCGGTCGCGGGCATCAGCAGGTCCAGCAGGCGCTCCTCGGCGTTGCGCTCGGCGCGCTCGCCCACTTCGTCCAGGCGCTCCTCGCGGACCATGTCGATGGCGATCTCCGCCAGGTCCCGGATCATGGATTCCACGTCCCGGCCCACATAGCCCACTTCAGTGAACTTGCTGGCTTCCACCTTAAGGAATGGCGAATTCGCGAGCTTGGCCAGCCGCCGCGCCAGCTCGGTTTTGCCAACTCCGGTGGGGCCGATCATGAGAATGTTCTTCGGCATGACCTCTTCGGCCATTTCCGGTTCCAGCTTCTGGCGGCGGATGCGGTTGCGCAACGCGATGGCGACGGCGCGCTTGGCGTCGGCCTGTCCAATGACGTATTTATCGAGCTCGCGCACAATCTGGCGCGGCGTCAGCTCATCCAGTACCGGCGCGTCGTCGGCTGCCTGGGCGGGGAGATAGATCACCATTAGCCCAGCTCCTCGTAGATCACGCTGGCATTCGTATAAATGCAGATCTGGCCGGCGATGGCCATCGACTTTTCGACGATCTCCCGTGCGGAAAGTTTCGTGTTTTCGAGCAGCGCCATGGCCGCCGCCTTCGCGAATGCACCGCCGGAGCCTATCGCTGCGATGTCCTGATCGGGATCGATGACGTCGCCCGTGCCGCTGACGATAAACGTACCGCTGGTGTCGGCCACCAGTAACAGCGCTTCCAGGTGGCGCAGCATGCGATCCGTTCGCCAGTCCTTGGCGAGCTCCACCACCGAGCGTGCCAGATTTCCGTTATGTTGATCCAGCTTTGACTCAAAGCGCGTAAACAAAGCGAAGGCGTCCGCGGTGGATCCCGCGAATCCGGCGAGAATCTTGCTGTTGTACAGGCGGCGCAATTTCTTGGCCGACGACTTCAGAACTTCCGAGCCGTGCGTCACCTGGCCGTCGCCCGCCATCACCACCTTCCCCTCGCGCCGGACGCAGAGAATGGTAGTGGATCGAATCCGTGTTTTCATGTGTGGGTGTAAAAGGGGAGCTAAATTCAAGTGTAACCCGTCTCTGCCCGCCCCCTCCGGCCCCGGCCCGGCAATCGCAATCCAGCCCGAGGCGCCCCTGGATATAATGTAGATATGCTTGGCAAATCCTTGTTCTTGATTTTGTGGGCCGTAGGCGTCCTTTCCGCCGCGGAGGTGACCATCGTCGACGAAATCATCGCCAAAGTGAACGGCGAGATCGTCACGCGCAACGACTTGGATAAGGCCCGCCGCACGATGATCGACAACTTGCGGCAGCAGGGCTTGACCGGCATCCGCCTGGAGAACGCCATCAAGGAAGGAGAAAGCGGCATTCTGCGCGAGCGCATCGACAGCCTTCTACTCCTTTCCAAGGCGAAGGAGATCAACCTCAGCGTCGATTCCGAAGTCAACAAGCAACTCGGCGAACTCCAACGCGCGTCGAAAATCGCGGAGCCGGAAAGATTCCAGGAATTCGTGCGCGAGCAGACCGGCCTACCCTACGAGGAATACAAGAGTGAGATGAAGAACCAAATGCTCACCAACCGCGTAGTCCGTCAGGAAGTGGGGGGGAAAATCCAGTTCAGGCGCGACGAGCTGATGAAGTACTACGAAGAGCACAAGGCCGAATTCCAGCGTGAGGACCGCGTGTTTCTGCGCGAGATCATGGTGGCGGTCCAAGGCGCGAACGCAGCCGAGGCCGAGAAAAAAGCCAAGGATGTTTCGGCGCGCGGCAAGAAGGGCGAAAAGTTCGACGAGTTGGCCACCGCCAACTCCGATTCCGACAGCGCCAAACAGGGCGGCGACATCGGCGCGTATGAAAAAGGCAAACTACGTCCGGAGCTGGAGGCTGCGGTCTGGAGTCAACTCAAGGGCTATGTGACCGATCCCATCAATCTGGGCGCGGGCTTTCTCATTCTGAAGGTGGAGAGTCATGAGAAGGCCG
>CAMAUG010000193.1 GCA_945861255.1 Candidatus Sulfopaludibacter sp. SbA3 | reverse complement strand
CGTGAGGATCGTTAATGCGGAAGCGCCCAGGAAAATCGCCGCTAAAATACGTAGTCCCTTCATAAGTTGCGCCACCCCTTCCTGCCTAGAGTATATGACGCGGAAGGCCGGAGTGGGGTTGCCGGTGAAGGGCCGGCCTATGACGCGTGGATGCGCCGCCAAGCGCCGGACCTTATTGTTCGACCGGACCTTATTGTTCGACCGGACCGCATTTGTACAACCGGCTCGTGCGAGAGTGCCGGCGGCAATCAGTGGGCCTGTCGCTTCGAATCAGACGGCAGGCCAGGGGCCCGCGCCACAGTGCATCATAATAAAGAGTCATGTCCATTCGCAGCTTTCTCGGACTTCCCGAGCAACCCCAGCGGAACACATCAGCCGAAACGGAAACGGTGCGCAAGGTGATTGACGCGCTGGATCATTTGGAGGAAGGCCACGCCCGGTTCATCGCCGCGTTCGGGTATATTTTGAGCCGTGTGGCCAGCGCCGATCTGCGCGTTACTCCCGAGGAAACGCGCGCAATGGAGCGGTTAGTAATGGACCGTGGGCGCCTGCCGGAAGAGCAAGCGCTCATCGTGGTGCAGATGGCCAAGCAGCGGAATCATCTCTTCGGAGGTACCGAGAATTTTCTGGTGACGCGCGAGTTCGACCGCATCGCCACGCGGGAGCAGAAACTGGAGCTTCTGGACTGCTTGTTCGCGGTTTCAGCCGCCGAAGATGGCGTCTCTCTGGCGGAAGATAATGAAATCCGGCAAATCGCCAGCGAACTGCATCTGGGCCATCCCGATTTCATCCGGGTGCGCTCAGCGTGGGCGGGCCAGCTGAACGTCTTGAAGAATCTACCGAGCCGCGATTGAGAGCCGCGGAAGACTACCGCTTCCCGCTCAGCAGCTCATCAGCCAGTGTCCCCGCGTCGTAAAGCTTGCGCAGCGCTTCGGTCATCCCCGCGGTGTGAACCGCGACGGCCCGGTTGGCTTCCCCTTCATAGACGAAATCGCCCACCAGGGATTCGATGTTGCCGTCGAAAATCAAGCCTACAATTTCCCCGGCGCGGTTGATGACGGGAGAGCCGGAATTGCCGCCGATGATATCGTTCGTAGTGACGAAATTGATGGGCGTCGACAGGTCCAACGCCGCGCGGCGCTCGATGTAGCGCGCAGGAAGCTGGAACGGCTCCTTGTAGTCGAAGCCGGCGGCGCGGTCGTACAGTCCGAAAAACGTAGTCTTCGGCGCGGCTATGGTGCCGTTCATCGGATAGCCTTTCACCTGCCCGTAGGACAGCCGTAGCGTGAAGGTGGCATCCGGATATGTAGACTTGCCGTACGCGGCAAATCGCGCCTGCCCAAGTTGCTCGCCCGCGCGCTGCTTCACGGCTTGCACCTTGTCTTCGGTCCATTTGACCAGCTCGCGACGCAGGGGGTCCAACCGGCGCGCCAGGACGATCATGCTATCGGTGGACGCCGCGACCGCCGCTTCCCCGCCCTCGATGAGTTGGCGCCGGACTGCCGGGTCCGCCAGTTTTGTGGCGCGCACCAGTGCTTCAGCGGCTTGGCGCGGCGTTTTTCCATCGAGCACCAGCTTCACGAAAGCATCGTCCGCTCCGGATTCGGCAATATCCAGCTCCAGCGCACCGGTGATGCGCGCGATCTCCATTTCCGGGTAAATGGGAGCGGGGGAGAACAATTGCAGGCGCGTGGATTCCAACTGCGCCTCGTGATACCCAGGCAGGCGTTCCCCATCCGGCTTCTTCACCTCCGCCACATACTGCACGATCGTTTGCGCCAGGTTGGCGAGCTGCGAGTACATCCCGCGGAAAGAGATTTCCTTGTTGCGCGTGATGACTAGGCGCTCGGCGGCCGCGATCTGATCCCACGCGCCTCCGTAGGCGCTTTTCCGGCGGGCATCGCTCATCACGCGGGCGCGAAAGCGTTCTTCATCGGCGCGCTTGGCGTCCATCACTCGTTTATCCAGCAGACCTTTGAACCGGCCTTCCAACGCCTTGAAGGAATTTTCCAGTCCGAATATCACCGATGCGGCTTGCCGAGCTTGTTCTCCTCCTGTGGCGGAATACTTCTTGAGCGAGTCAATCCGGTTGCGTAGAATCTTCAGCGTGGTGGGCAGGCCTGTATCGCGCTCGCTCTCCAGTTCGGCCAGCGTGTCCAGGCGCTGCGTGTTGCCGGGGTGTCCCGAGACAAACACCAGTTCGCCATCCGCGGCGCCCTTGGGGTTCCACTGCAGGTAGTTCTTGCTCTCCACGGGCTTGCCGTCCTCGTACACGCGGAACAGGGCCATATCCAGGTCGTAACGCGGATAAGTGAAGTTGTCGGGATCGCCGCCATAAAAAGCAATCTGCTGTTCCGGCGCGAACACCAACCGCACGTCGGTATATTTCTTGTAGCGGTAAAGCCAGTATTCGCCGCCTTGATACAACGTGACCACGTCAGAGCGGAAGCCGGTTTTTTGCAGGCTCTCGCGTTCAATGGCCGCGATGGCGCTCTTGCGGGCCGCGAATTCCTGTTCCGGCGTGCGCACTCCCTTGAGCGCTTCCTTCACGCGCGCGGTAACGTCCTCGAGCGATACCAGGACGTTCACTTCCAGGTCCGGGGACTTCATTTCTTCAGCGGCCGCGCGAGCGTGAAAGCCGTTCTTGATGTAATCGCGCTCCGGCGTCGAGTTCTTCTGCAATTGCCCCCGCGCGACGTGGTGATTGGTCAGCAGCAGGCCGTTGGGGCTGACGAAAGACCCTGACCCGCCGTCATTCAGGCGCACCGAAGCGAGCCGTACGCGCTCCAGCCAGGCCGGCGTGAGCGCGAAGTTGTATTTTTCCTGGATGAGCTTGGAGGGGGGGTTATCGAAGGTCCACATGCCCTCCTCGGCGCGTAGGCCGGGGAGCAAAAGCGTGGCGAACAACGCCCCGCCAGCGATGAACGTGATGAGATGGAGCCGCTTCATGAGCCCACTATACCGCGCGTCGGGCGCGGATCAAACAGCCGGCGAAGAGAGCCAGTGCGACGGAGCGCGCAGGAGGCGTTTCCTCCACCCCAATATTATATACTTGTGGTATACTTATACCATGCCCATGAGCATCAAGAATATCGAGGTCGAGCAATTGGCGGGAGATCTAAGCCGCTTGACCGGTTCTTCCAAGACCGAAGCCATTCGCCAGGCACTGCGGGAAAAGAAGGATCGCCTCGCGGCGCACGGGGAGTCCGATCGAGGGAAGCGACTGTTGAGCTTTCTGGAGACCCGCGTATGGCCCACGCTTCCTCGGGGCGCATCCCGGCGGTGGAGCAAAGCCGAAGAAGAACGGGCCCTTGGTTACGGAAAACACGGTGAGCCGGCGTGATTCTCGACTCCTCCGCAATCGTCGCGATCCTCTGCCGCGAAGCAGGATACAGGGAGTTGCTTGAGAAGCTCAGTGCCGTGGACGCGATCGCGGTAGCCGCACCCACCGTCTTTGAGACGGCCATGGTCTTGACCATCAAGCTTCGACGCGACGGCCTGGCGCTGGCGAATGAGTTTCTGCGCGAGTCCGGTGCGACAGTCGCCGCATTTACACAGGACCATACCAGCGCGGCATTGGGGGCTTACATGCGTTACGGCAGAGGCCGGCATCGCGCCGCGCTCAATTTTGGAGACTGTCTGAGTTACGCAACAGCAAAGATCAGCGGACAGCCGCTGCTGTTCGTCGGGGACGACTTCGCGAAGACCGATATACCCGCGGCCTGATTCTCGTGGCGTGATCTGCGGTCCAAGCACCGGTTGCCTCAACGATGTGAGTGGAGCACGAGGGCCGCAGTCATTGCCGCCGTGGACCATCTTCGCGATTGTCCTTGCAGGGTGGGTGACATCGGCGGCATACGAGCACGATTCAAGGTGCGTGCGCGAACAGTGTTCCCTGCCCCAACAGCCACTGCGGATCGAAGCGCCGCTTAACGTTTTTCATCGCCTCAATCTGATCCGGGGGGTACTGGATTTCGAGCAGGTGCGTTTTGCGCTTTCCCAATCCGTGCTCCGCACCCACGGCGCCGCCCAAAGCGACGGCCGCGCGCGCAAGGTCCGTCATCACGTCTTTGACGCGTTCGTATTCCTGCTTCGATTCCGGGAACGCATTCACGTGTACGTGCGCGTCTCCGAGGTGGCCGTATATCATGTACTTGCCCGGAAACTCATGATCGAGCGCCTTTCGGTACTCCATCATCATCCGGCGCGAGTTTTCCAGCGGCACGGCGTAATCGGTGCCTAACTTAGTGAACCCGGTGCGGCGAACGCGATCGTTGGCCTTCTCGGCGAGCGAGTGGCGGAAGATGCGGAAGCGCTCACGGTCTTGCGCGGAAATGGCGAACCAGGAATCGGATTCAAGACCGCCCGCCATGTCAAGATCGGCCATCTCGCCATCCTTGCCGGCTTCGAGCTCGATCATGAGCGCCGCGCGCTGCGGCACTTCCATCATCTGGAGCGATGCGTGATCCATGTATTCAATCATGTTCAGGCCGGGCGTGGGCCGCCAGCGCTCCACCGCGTCCATCGCGGCTTCCTCGGATGGGAAAAAGACCACGCCGCCCAGACGCTCCCCTGGTGCCGGCAGCAATTGCAGCTCTGCTTCGGTCACCGCTCCCAGCGTGCCTTCGCTGCCGATGATGAGATCCACCATGTCCATCCCCGGCGCCAACGGATAGCCGGCGGATAGCTTGGTGGTCCGTGGCAGTGAAATCGCCGGTACGTCGAAATCCACTTTCTCGCTGCGGTGAATTTCGCGAATCGTGCCATCCATAAAAGCGACGCGCAGCGCGCGCACATGCCGTCGGGTTGCGCCGTAGCGGAAACTGCGCGATCCGCTGGCGTTGGCGGCCACGTTGCCTCCGATGGAGGACGTGTTCTCGGTGGGGTCGGGCGCGTAGAACTGGCCGGAATTCACCGCCGCGGTTTGGAGTTCCCGCAACAGTACTCCGGGGCCAACGCGCGCAAGGCCGGGCGCGACTTCCAGCTTGCGTAACTTCGAGAGCGATACGGCCCATCCGCCTTGCGGCGAAGCTCCTCCGGCTAACCCCGTGAGCGCGCCCGTAATCGTAACCGGAATGCCCTGGGCGGAAGCGCGGGCAAGAATTTCGGCAACCTCCGCTTCCGTTTCGGGCGAAAAACTGTAGTCGGCGTGGCCCGGATAGTTGGAAGCGTCCGTAATCGCGCTGGCCCCTGGCCCCTGGCCCCCGGCCCCCAAAATCACACCTCCAGAATCACAGGCATGATCAGCGGCCGGCTCTTCGTTTGCTTACCGATGAAGCGCTTCAGATCCGCGCGGATTTTTTCCTTCATCACACCCCAATCCCCGCGTTCTTCGGCCGAGGACGATTCGAGGGTCTTCACCACCACTTGCCTGGCGTCCTGCATAAGTTCCGAGCTTTCGTCCAGTGATATGAATCCTCGGCTGACAATTTCGGGCAGGCCTTCGGGACGGCCCGTATTCTTGTCAATCGCGATGATCGGTATTAGAAACCCGTCTGCGGAAAGATGGCGCCGGTCGCGAATGACCATGTCTTCCACCACTTCGTCGAGCGAGCCGGAATCGATGCACACGCGGCCCACGGTCACTTTCTCGCCTTTGCGAGCGCCCTTGCCGTCAATTTCCAAAGTCTCGCCGGATTCCAGCACGAACGTGTCTTCCAGCCCCAGGTGGCTCAAGTGTTGGGCGAGCTTGGCGTGTTTGGACATCTGCCGATATTCGCCGTGGACGGGCACGAAGTACTTGGGCCTCACCAGGTTCAATACCAGGCGAAGCTCCTCCGCGCTGCCGTGTCCGGAAACGTGAACCGGCGGATTCATGGAACCGTAAACCACGTCGGCGCCGCGTTTGGCGACGTGGTTGATCATGCGATAGATCGCCTTTTCATTCCCAGGAATGATGCGTGAGCTGAGCACCACCGTATCGCCGGGTTCGATAGAGAGACTCTTGTGGTTATCCACGGCCACGCGGGAGAGCGCCGACATCGGCTCGCCTTGCGTGCCGGAAACGATGATTGCCAGTTTGCCGGGAGCCTGCTGCATGATGTCCTGCGGACGCAGCAGGATGCCGTTGGGAATGGTGAGCAGGCCCAGGTCATGCGCGATCTCCGTGGTGTTGTTCATGCTGCGGCCGAGGAACGCAACTTTGCGGCCGTGTTCCTGCGCCAGATCGATGATCGTCTGCAAGCGATGAATGGAGGAACTGAAGCAGGAAAGCACCAGGCGGCGCTTGGTGCGGACAAACAGGTCTTCCAGGCGCGGGCCGACGGCGCGCTCGCTTTCCGTGTAGCCGGGGCGGTCCACGTTCGTCGAATCCGATAGCAGCAACAACACGCCCCGCTTGCCGTATTCGGCGAGGGTGTGCAGGTCGAAGAGTTCGTTGTCGGTGGGAGTCGGGTCCACCTTGAAATCGCCGGTGTGAATGATCACGCCGAGCGGCGTGGTAATGGCCAGCGCGACACAACTGACAATGGAATGCGTGACGTGAATGAACTCGATGGAGAAGGGCCCCAGCTTGAGCTTGTCACCGGGCTTGACGGTGTTTAGCTTGGCCTTATCCGACAGCTTGTGCTCATCCAGGCGGCGCTCGACCAACGCCAGCGTGAACGCGGTGCCGTACACGGGAATCTGCATCTGCGACAGAAGGAACGGGATGCCGCCGATGTGATCCTCATGGCCGTGCGTGAGCACCAGGCCCCGCACGTGCTCGCGATTCTGTTCCAGATAAGTGAAATCGGGGGTCACGATATCGACGCCCAAAAGCTCCGCGTCCGGGAACATCATCCCGGCGTCGACGACGATAATGTCATCGCCGTAACGGATGGCCATGCAGTTCATGCCGAACTCGCCGAGGCCGCCCAGAGGGATGATTTGTAGTTTCTTGTCAGACATGTGTGAACTTTGAGGGTAACATTGTGAGCATGGAACAGATGTTCAACGTGTCGGCACCGGGCGAGGGCCCGTTCCTGTGTGTCGCGACTTATTTGCCGTTGGCGAAGTGGCGGCACTTGTTCAAGTTCATCGGATTATCCAATCGCGTAAGCGCTCAGATGAAGAAGACTCCGGGAGTGGTTCGCTTTGGCCTGCGCGCCAATTTGCTCGGCAAGGAATTCTGGACCTGTTCCGTGTGGCGCGCAGAGGGGGCGGAATTCGCCGTGCAGGACTTCACTGAAGCAGGAAGCCATCGTGACGCCGTCGCCCAGTCCCCGGCACTCACCGACGGTACCGAAGCATTCGCGCGCTGGACCAGCGCGAGCCCGGAAATCGATTGGGCGGAAGCACTGCGGCGGCTGGCTGCAAAGCCATCGCGATGAACGGCGGACTGAGGCGGAGAGAGTCGACAGCCAGCTTGCCTTACCGCCCAGCGGAATGGGAGCAACTCCGAAAATGCCTCCGGTGCTCCTGAGATCCGGCTGCGAATTCGAATTCGCGCAGGCGGAAGTCTGCTGGCCTTCCAGTTCGCAGTGATCTTGTTGTTTGGGGCAACAAGTCTGCG
>CAMAUG010000192.1 GCA_945861255.1 Candidatus Sulfopaludibacter sp. SbA3 | reverse complement strand
ATCGCCACCGGCAACGGATCGGATGCGCTGCTCGCGCTCAACCAGACGACCGGGCAGTTTACCGTCCTGCGCGTCCCGTACCCGAGCGGCTTCTTCGCCAAGGGCATGGACGGCCGCATTGACGATCCAAACGCGGGATGGAAGGGCAGGGGCTTGTGGTCCACGTGGGCCACGCGCGCGCCGTTCCACAGCGAAACGGGCAAGGGCACGGCGAGCCGCGTAGTGAAATTCCAGGTGCGGCCCGATCCCTTGGCACGATAAATTAAGGCTGTTTTTCAGTTGAGCGCCGCGCCTGGAACCGAATCGGAGGGTCTGGGCGCGGCGCTGTTTTTTTGAGGAGAACCGAAACCGTTCCCTCGCGAGCGGCTCAGTTGCGCGCGGGCAGGCGTGGCCTGTGGGCTACGTGGGGCACGCGCGCGCCGTTCCACGCCGAGACGGGCAAGGGGACTTCGAGCCGGGTGGTGAAGTTTCAGTTGAGGCCGGATCCGCTGGCGCGGTAATACAGGCGATTTTGCGCGTTTTCGCGTGTGGGCGTGGTTGTGGTGTGGGCGCTGGAACCAATAGGCGCGAAATGCGCACCACCGCTCCCTGACGGTCGCGGCTCGGTAGAGCGCGGCGAGAGAGAGTCCGACCTGTAGAGTGTGGCTCGGTACGGTGGTCTACTGCGCGGCCACCGCTGAGTTGCTGCTGTCTGCTGCTTCCTTAGTTTAGGAGGCGCCTCCATTCCGTGAGATTTAACCCGCCACACGGCGACGGGACCGCTGTATATTTTGCGCTGCGATATTGCGCTATCGATACTTATTGAGCGCGACGACTGGCGCTACCGCTATTTCCAGAGCGCCACGGCGGGCGCTGTCACAATTTTTAAGCGCGGCAACTCGCGCTCCATCGCACATCACATTTGCGCCGAAAGGCTAGCACTTCCCGCGCGTAGTGGCCTGATTTCCGATGGGGGAACCCGGCTTCTTGCCTACACGTTACACGGTCGCGCGGGCCGGGCCGGCGGGTTGAAACGGGATGGTGTTGATAACGCGCGGAAAACTTGGCACGTGGCCGCCGTGTTTCACTACTTGCCGCGGGCCGGTACTCTCCACAGGAATACGTTTTTACTCAAGAACGCGTTCTCATCGGCGCCTTGCACGGTGTTCTGGCGCTCGGGGCGCCAGTCACCCATCTCAAAGGTGTTGGAGACGATGCGGGTGCCGGGTTTGAGTTCGAGCAGTTTGGGTTTCAGCTTTTCGTTGACGCTCGAAAGGAGAAAGAGCGTGACCACGGTGGCTTCGCGGAAATCGGCGTCGAAGAGGCTCTTCAGTTCAAAGCGCACCAGGTTCTCGACGCCTTCCTTCTTTGCGTTGGCGCGGGCTTCGGCGATGCGCTCCGGGTCTATGTCGATGCCGACGCCGCGGGCGCCGTAGAGCTTGGCCGCAGTGACGACGATGCGGCCATCGCCGCAACCGAGGTCATACACGATGTCGTTCTTGGTGACTCCGGCCAGATCGAGCATCGCGCGCACGGCTTGTTCGGTGGAAGGCACGTAGGGAACGTCGAGCGAGGGCCGGTCATTTTGAGCCAGGGCCGTGGAGGCGGCCAGGATCGAGAGCGTGAGACAGGTTAGAACGGAGCGTCTGGAAAGGAGCATTGCAACACCTCGGCTACCTAGCTTATCGCAATGGCGTGGGACCGTGGGGCGGAGTCCAGTTTTGCGTGGACGGACCCCGGCCCTCTGTGCGATACTCGCGGAGTCACTGGAGGTCTTTCTTTTTTCATGGATAAAGTAGTCGCAAGCGCCGATTTGGCGGTGGCCGACGTACCGGATGGCGCCAGCGTGATGGTGGGAGGTTTTGGCCTGTCCGGGGTGCCGGACACATTGATCGAGGCGCTGGTGCGCCGAGGTGTTAAAGGGATTCGCACCATCAGCAACAACGTCGGCATCGACGGGCGCGGGCTGGGCACGATGCTGGAAGCTGGAATGATCGCCTCGCACATCGGCAGTTACGTGGGCGAGAACCGGTTGCTGGAAACCATGGTGATTGCGGGGACGCTGGACCTGACGTTAATTCCGCAGGGCACGTTTGCTGAGCGGATACGCGCGGGCGGCGCGGGCATCCCCGCGTTTTTCACGCCGGCGGGAGTGGGGACGGTAGTGGCGGACGGCAAGGAAGCCCGCGAGTTCGATGGGAAGCACTATTTGTTGGAGCTGGCGCTGAAGGCCGATTACGCCTTCGTCAAAGCGTGGCGCGGGGACCGGCACGGGAACCTGGTGTATCGCAAGACGGCCAACAACTTTAATTCCGTGATGGCGGCGGCCGCGCGGATCACCATCGCCGAAGTGGAGGAGCTGGTGGAGCCGGGCGAGATCGATCCGAACCATGTGATCACTCCGGGAATTTATGTGAACCGTGTTGTACTGGGCGGAAAGCGCGAGAAGTTGATAGAGCGCAAGACGGTGCGGCCGCGGCCGGCTTCGCTCGGGAGTGCGCGATGACGGATCACGAAAAGCGCGAACGCATCGCCAAGCGTGTGGCGCAGGAGCTACGGGACGGATTCTATGTGAACCTGGGCATCGGTATTCCGACCATGGTTTCCAATTACGTACCGGAGGGCGTCGAGGTGGTGCTGCAATCGGAAAACGGGATGCTGGGGGTGGGGCCGTATCCATATGAGGGCGACGAGGACGCGGACCTGATCAACGCGGGGAAAGAGACGGTGACCGAGGCGCGGGGCGCGTCGTACTTTTCGAGCGCGGAATCGTTCGCGATGATCCGCGGCGGGCACATCGACCTGAGCGTGCTGGGTTCAATGGAAGTGGATGAGCGCGGCAATCTGGCGAATTGGATGATTCCCGGAAAAGTGGTGAAGGGCATGGGCGGCGCGATGGACCTGGTGGCGAGCGCGCGCCGCGTGGTGGTGGCCATGGAGCACACGACGAAGACCGGAGCGCCCAAGATTTTGGAACGCTGCACGCTGCCGGTGACGGGGTTGCACGTGGTGGACACCATTGTGACGGAACTGGCCGTGATTCGCGTGACGCCGGAGGGACTGGTGCTGGAGGAGACGGCTCCCGGAGTGACGGTGGAGGATGTCCAGAAGGCTACGGTGCCGAGGCTGATTGTCAGCAGCGGCCTGAAAGTGATGAACTTGAATTAGGGGGGCGGGCCGGCACCGCTCCCTGACGGTCGCGGCTCGGTAGGGGCGCGGCGTGGTGGAGGCGCGGCGCGACGGAATATAGAGAGGTGATTATGGAAGACGTTGTGATTGTATCGGCGGTACGGACGCCGGTGGGGAAATTTCAGGGATCGCTCAGCGGATTCTCCGCAACGCAACTGGGCGCGCTCGCGGTGAGGGAAGCAGTGCGGCGCGCGGGCATCGACCCCAGGCAAGTGGACGAGTGCATCATGGGCAACGTCCTCAAGGCCGGGTTGGGACAGGCGCCGGCTCGACAGGCGGCACTGCATGGAGGGCTGCCGAATGAAGTAGCGGCGATGACCATCGATAAAGTGTGCGGCTCGGGATTGAAGGCGGTGGCGCTAGCCGCGCAATCCATCATGACGGGCAACGCGGAGGTGGTGGTGGCGGGCGGCATGGAGTCCATGACCAACGCGCCCTACCTGCTGCCGCAGGCGCGCGGCGGCTACCGGATGGGTAACTCGACGATTTACGATTCGATGATTTCCGACGGCCTGTGGTGCCCGTTCAACGACTACCACATGGGCATCACGGCCGAGGCGGTGGCCAGCAAGCACTGCTTCACGCGCGAGCAGCAGGACGCGTTCGCGGTGAATTCGCATCGCAAAGCCGCGGCGGCGTGGCGGGAGGGGCGCTTTCAAAAAGAGGTGATGCCGATCGAGATCCCGGCCAAGAAGAAGGGCGGCGAGCCGACGGTGTTCGACATGGACGAGTCCGTGCGGCCGGACACGAGCATGGAATCGCTGGGAGCGCTGAGGCCCGCGTTCAAGAAAGACGGCACGGTGACGGCGGGCAACGCGCCCGGAGTGAACGACGCAGCAGCGGCACTGGTGGTGATGTCGGCGAGCAAGGCGGAATCGCTGGGCTTGAAACCGATGGTCCACATCAAGGCGCAGGCGGCGAGCGGCGTGGATCCGGCGTGGATCATGCTGGCGCCGGTGACCGGCGTCCAGAAGGTGTTGAAGCGCGCGGGGTGGTCGATGGACGAGGTGGATCTGTTCGAGCTCAACGAAGCGTTTTCCGTGCAGGCGCTGGGCGTCACCAAGGAGCTGGGTCTGGGGCTGGAGCGCGTGAACGTGAACGGCGGGGCGGTGGCGATCGGGCATCCCGTCGGCGCCAGCGGCGCGCGCGTGCTGGTGACGCTGATTCATGAGATGCTGCGGCGGGACGTGCACAAGGGCGTGGCGGCGCTGTGTTTGGGCGGGGGGAATTCGGTGGCGATGGCGGTGGAGCGGTAGGCCGGCCTTCCATGGAATTATGCAAGTTATAGATTATAATACGCTTACAAGAGCGATTCCAAGTTTTAGGTGAAACGTGGAATCACGGGGCCGGGGATTCAACTTGTCTTGAATCGCTACTCGGTAACGATCTGAACGATCTGCTCGGCGATGTATAGTTTTGCTGAACCTCGATTTTTTCTTGTAACGACCATCTGCTGGACCGCCATTCGCTTAAGCAGATTTTGGGCGCCCTGATAACTCAGCTTTAGTGCTTCCTGCACGTGAGCAACAGTCATGTATGGCGACTGGAAGAAGAGATCGACCAACTTCGGCAGCATCGCGGAAGCCCGGGCGCGCGTCACGCGCTGCCGCCACTCTTGCTGGAGGTCGAGCAACCGTTTTGCTCGTGCGGTGGCGTCGCGCGACTGCTCGGTTACGCCTTTTAGGAAGAAGACGGTCCACGCGTGCCAGTTGCCACTCTCACTGAGAGCTTGGAGGTGCGCGGTGTATTCGTCCCGACAGCGTTCCAGGTACGCGCTGAGGTACAAGAGCGGCATAGGGAGCAGGCGCCAATCGAGCAGCAGTAAGTAATGAGTAATCGTCCAACCCGCCCATTGCCATCGACGAAGGGGTGAATCATCTCGAACTGCCCATGAATCAGCGCCAGCCGCACCAAGGGAGGAAGATCGCTCGGCTCATGGAGGTGTTTTTCGAAAGCATCGAGCGCTGCCCGCATCTCAGTCTCGGGAGGTGGCACGTACATGGCATCATTGAGATTCCGGCCTCCGATCCAATTAGGGCTTCTTCGAAACTCGCCTGGGGTTGCGTATTCACCGCGGACTCCCGTCAATAGTCGTTTGTGAACTTCGCAAATTAGGCGTAGGCTCACGGGCAGCTTGTTAAGCCGCTCAACGCCATATTCAAGGGCTCGGACGTAGTTGCGGACTTCGTGTACGTCCGCTTCCTGGTGCGCGACATCGGGAAGCAAGGACAACTGCCCGGCTTCATATGCGTATAGATCCGGTATCGTAGCTTGTGTTCCCTCGATTCGGGATGACAAGACTGCTTCTTTCCGTATGAATGGATTGATGAGAAGGTGGGGATTCTCGATGTTGCGGGCAAGCCCTCCCAATGCGCGGTCGGCATCGGACAACGCGAGGAACAGTTCTGAAGTACGCGAGAGAGGCGGCGGCAGGGGGGTTGGGAGAAACGCCCAATACGCGGTTTCTCCCTGTCCAACTTTGATGGCTTTGCCCGACGGGCTATTGGCGAACCTCGCAGGGTCCATTGAGAGGAGTTTACTACGTTACTCTTTATCCCCGCCCTCGGTGGGTTCCTGGCCCTGCTTCAAGGCGTTCAGCCGTTCTTCGCGGCGTTTGGCGCGTTCGGCGGCGCGTTTGACCAGCTCGGAGCCCACGAGTTCGAGCATGGCCTGCTCGGCTCCATCCCCTTTGCGCCAGCCTAGCCTGACGACCCGGGTGTAGCCGCCGTTGCGTTGGCCGAAGCGGGTGCCGAGCTTATCGAACAGCTTCTTGACGGCGGCCGGAGTTTCCAGGAATGCGGCGGCCTGGCGGCGGGCGTGCAGCGTATCGCGTTTGGCGAGGGTGATCATCTTCTCGACCAGCGGCTTGGCGGCTTTCGCCTTCGGAATGGTGGTGATGATGCGTTCCTGCTGAATGACGCTGGTGACCAGGCCCTTGAGCAGGGAGTTGCGCGAGCCCGCGTCGCGCTTGAGCTTGAATCCGGATTTCTTGTGTCGCATTATTCGGCCGCCGCCTCCTCTTCCTCTTCTTCGCCGGCGCCGCCGGAATATTCACTGGCGGGCAGCGGAACGCCGATCATGGCTGGAGCGCCGCTGGGTGCGATCAAGCGCCCTTGCCCGTCGAACTTCATGCCGAAGGTCAGGCCCAGGTTGCCGAGAATTTCCTTGATCTCATTCAAGGACTTGCGGCCGAAGTTCTTGGTGCGCAGCATTTCGGACTCGGTCTTCTGCACCAGATCGCCGATGGTCTGAATGTTGGCGTTCTTCAGGCAGTTGTAGGAACGGACGCTCAGTTCCAGCTCTTCGACGGAACGGCCCAGCACTTCGTTCATCTGGCTGAGGGCGCGCTCGGCCGGCTCTTCGGTGGTCTCCGGCAGCTCCTCGAAGTTGATGAAGATGGCCATGTGGTCCTTCAGGAGCTTGGCGGCCTGGCCGATGGCGTCGGCGGGCGAAATGGCTCCGTTGGTCCACACTTCAATGGTCAGCTTGTCGTAGTCGGTCATCTGGCCGAGGCGGGCGGCCTCCACTGAGAAGTTGACCTTGCGGACCGGCGAGTGGACTGAATCGATCGGGATGTAGCCGACCGCCAGGTCTTCATCGTTGTTGCGGTCCGCGGCCACGTAGCCGCGGCCCGACTTGATGCGCATCTCGATGTGCAGCTTGCCGCCTTCGCCGATGGTGGCGATGTGCATATTACGATCGAGCACTTCGACGTCGTGATCGGTCTCAATCTGCCCGCTGAGCACTTCGCCGGCGCCGTCCGCCTTGATGCGAATGATGCGCTGGCCTTCCCCGGACATCTTGAAGGGAACCTGCTTGAGGTTGAGAATGATGTCGGTGGCGTCTTCAACCACCGCCGGAATGGGGCTGAACTCATGCGCCACGCCTTCGATGCGCACGGCGGTAATGGCGGCGCCTTCAATGGAGCTCAACAGCACGCGGCGCAGGCTGGTGCCGATGGTCGATCCAAATCCCCGCTCAAACGGCTGGGCGTTAAACTGGCCAAAACGGTCCGTGAGCGTTTCCGTATTCGCAACAAGACGCTTCGGTTTCTGGAATCCTTTAAACATTTATCGATGGCTCCTGTTCCGAATGCTTACTTCGAGTACAACTCGACGATGAGCTGTTCGTTCAATTGAATTTGTACCAAGTCTTCCCGCTTGGGTTGGCCCAGCACGCGGCCCTTGAGATTCTCGCGGTCCACCTCCAGCCAATTAGGGCTGGGAGCGTGCGCGGTGGCTTCCAAGGCGTGCAGAATGGTGGCGTTCTTCTTACTGGCCGCGGCGATCTCGATCTCGTCGTTAGGCTTCACCTGGAACGAGGGGATGTCCACGCGGCGGCCGTTGACCAGGATATGGCCGTGACGGACCAACTGGCGGGATTGGGA